>CAKZSF010000189.1 GCA_937920575.1 uncultured Sphingomonadaceae bacterium
AAGCGCGATGCAGCGGCTGACTTGCTCCAAAAGCAGCAACTGATGGAAGCGAAACTGCGCGCGCAGATCGAGCAATTGCTGATCCCGATGATCGGCGAAGGCAATTTCTCCAGCGAAGTGCAAGTCGAGCTCGACCCCAACGAGGTAACCTCGGCGCGTGAGACCTATGATCAGGAAGGCGCAGTACGCAATGAACGCGAAACCCGCGCGACGCGCACTGCCGCCGCTGAAGCAGGCGGTGTACCCGGCGTCCTCGCCAACACCCCGCCCGCCCCCGGACAATTGGAGGAAGGCGCGCCCCAAGGCGATGCGGCAGAGCAAACACCCGCCCCGACCGATACCGAAAGCGCCACCCAACGCAGTTACGAACTCGGCCGCGAAGTGGCGGTCACCAGCACGCGACCGGGCGGCGTTCGACGCCTCACCGTGGCAGTCGCCTTAAGCGAGGACGCTCTCAAAGCGATTGAGCCAGCAACCGCCGAGCAAGTGCAAGAGCTCGTCTCTGCCGCCGTCGGTGCCAATGTGGAACGCGGCGATACCATCACCGTTATATCCGGCACGTTTGACGAGCCGGTGGTGGAGGAAACACCTTTCTACGAGCAAGGCTGGTTCGGCACCGTGCTGCGCAACATTGTCGCTTTGATCGCGGTTCTGCTTGCCTGGTTCCTGGGCGTGCGCCCCATCGTCAAATCGCTCAAACGCCGGATCGAAGGGCCAGAATTGGACGCAGATGATCAGGAAGAGCCCGACGACGATGATAGTCAAATGGACGGCTTGATTGATGGTGAAGAGAACGTCCCTGCGCTCGCCAAATCAAACGGCACCGCTGCCAGCCCGTCTGCTGCAAACGTCAACCTCGAAGAACAAGTCGAGCTTGCGCGTCAATTGGCCCAGCAGCAGCCAGACCGCGCAGCCCAGGCGTTGCGCCGTATGCTTTCCAGCCCGCAAGCAGGCGGTGCCACATGAGCGCTATCCAATCCGCCGACGCCGCTGCCAACGCGGCTGTCATCATGATGCTGCTCGGCGACGAGCAAGCTGCGCAATTGCTGACACGGCTGGAGCCAGAAGAGCTGGCTTTGGTCGGATCCAAAATGTGCGAGCTGGGCGAAATTGAGCCCGAAGCCATTGGGCAAGCCATTGTCAGCTTCGTCCAGAATGCCGAAAGCCAGTCGCTCCCATCCGGCGAACGCCCCGACCATGTGCGACGCGTGATGACGCGCGCAGTGGGCGATGTGAAAGCCAACAATCTGATGCAGCGGATCGCACCCGATGCGAATTGCCCGACAGTCGAACTGGCACGCTGGCTCTCTCCCGAGGCGCTGCTTGCCTTGATCGAGGGCGAACATGCGCAAGCCATTGCTGTCCTCCTTCTGTTGATCGAGGCGGAACCGGCCGCCGCAGTGCTCGCCGGTCTGCCGGAGGACATTCAGCCCGATGTCGTGGAACGCGTTGCCAAGCTTGGCCCTGTTTCCGCCAACGCGGTGGAAATGCTGGAAGACGTGCTCAAGCAGCGCATCGGTGACACATTTGGCGGCGAACTGATGGATATGGGTGGTGTGCGTCAGGCCGCTGATCTGATAAACGCGGCTGCGGGCAATTTCGGAAAGGTCGTTCTGCCGGTCATTGGCGAACGCGACGCCGATCTGGCCAAGGCCATCGAGAACGAGATGTTCACTTTCGAAATGCTGTTCGATCTGGACGCGATGGCGATGGGTCGCCTGCTGCGCGATGTCGAAAACGAAGCCTTGGTCGATGCTCTCAAAGGATTGGAAGAGGGCGACCGCGAACCCTTCTTCGCCGCCATGTCGAGCCGCGCAGCCGATGGCGTGAAAGACGAAATCGAGATGCGTGGTAAGCTCAAACGCTCCGATGTCGACACCGCCCAGCGCGCCGTGATCGCGAAGGCGCGTGAATTGGCCGATGCCGGTGAAATCTCTTTCGGAGCGGATGATGGCGACTTCGTTTAAACCTGCCTTTGCCGAGGCGGAAAGCGCTGCCCTGCCCAACTGGATCGAAACGATCCGCGCCACGCAAAGCGGGTTCTCTGGCGGCATGCCTTTTGGCGCAGCTTCGCCAATTGAACCCAGCGCGGACTCTGCATCCCACGATGTCGACGCCATTGCACAGGCTCGGGCGGAAGGAGAAGCGGTAGGCCGCACCGCCGCTCAAACGGAATTCGACGCGAAGCTCGCCGAAGTTGAAAGCACCGTCTTGCAAATCGAGCAGGCGTTTGCCGATCAAATGGCGGCGCTGCTCAACGAAACAGTCATAGCGCTGTGTGAAAAGACCTTGGCACCACTCGCTATGGACAAGGACATTTTGTTGCAGCGTTGTCAGAACGCCGCAGCGGCAATCGAAAGCGACTTGAGCCACGCCCAACTGGCTTTGCACCCCGATGATTGCGCCGCGGTTGAACCCGTTTTGGGCGACACTCTTTCACTCATGCCCGACCCGCAATTGGCGCGCGGCAACATTCGCCTGACCACGCCCAGCACGGCCATTTTTGATGGCCCGGACCAATGGAGCGCCAGCATTCGCCGCGCAATTGAGGCGTGTTAACACTGGCCGCAAATCGCCTGCGCAGTGTTGCGCAGATCACGCCCGACCTCGCATTGCGCCGTTGTGGCAAAGTGCACAGCTGCGACGGTTCGCTGATCGAAGTGTCTGGTCTCGCCCCGCCAATTGGGGCTCTGTGTGAAGTGGTCCGGCGCGATGCGGCGGAGCCAATTTCTGCCGAAGTTATTGGCTTTCGCGGCGGACACAGCCTGATGATGATGCTGAGCGATCCCGTGCTGCTATCACCCGGCGATCTGGTGCGCAGCGAGGGTCGCCCTGGTGATGTGGGCGTGGGCGATGCCTTTCTGGGTCGTGCGGTCGACGCATTGGGCCAGCCACTCGATGGCGGCAAAATTCCGCGCCCCAACGCCCATTGGCCGCTAGCTGGCAAACGCGAAAGCGCTCTGGAACGCGCGCCTGTCGACCAACCCTTCGATTGCGGTGTGCGCGCGGTGAACGCGCTCAACACGATGGGACAAGGCCAGCGCATCGGCATTATTGCAGGCTCCGGCGTAGGCAAATCTGTGCTGCTCGACATGATCGCGCAGCGGTCCGAATATGATGTCGCGGTGGTCGCGATGATCGGTGAACGCGCGCGCGAAGTCTCTGATTTCGTGGCGCGGCATATGCAGGGCGACGGCGCGAAACGCATCGCGATTATCGCCGTCCCCGCTGACCATGCGCCGACACTACGCCTGCGCGGCGCGCAATTCGCCACATCGCTGGCCGAGTATTTCCGCGCGCAAGGCAAGCGCGTGCTGTTGCTCTGCGACAGTTTGACTCGCATCGCCCATGCCGCACGCGAGACCGCGCTGCTGTTGGGCGAACCAGGGGCTGCACGCGGTTATCCGCCGTCAGCGCTCGCAGCGATCACAAAGCTGGTCGAGCGCGCAGGCAATGCGCGCAGCTCAGGCGGCGCGATCACGGGCATCTACACCGTGCTCGCCGATGGCAATGATCAGGATGATCCAGTGGTCGACACCGCGCGCGCGATCATGGACGGACACATCGTGCTGTCGCGCGATTTGGCCCAGCGCGGGCACTTTCCCGCCATCGATATTCCCGCGTCGCTCAGCCGGGTGATGGACGCTGTCAGCTCGCCCGAACACCGCGACAATGCGCGGTGGCTGCGCAGCCTGATTGCCACCTATGAGGAGAACCGCGATTTGCTGCTGATGGGCGCTTATCGCGAGGGCAGCGACCCGCAGATGGATGCAGCCATCGCAATGCAAACGGGTATTTCAGCGTTCCTTGCGCAACCCAAAGAATTAGCCGCGCCGCTGCATGACAGCATCACATCCTTGCATGAGCTGCGTCATGGCCAAACGTGAAGACCGAAGACGCAAAACGCTTGGCCGACTGGTGCGGTTGCGCGAGATGGAAACGATCGCTGCGGCGCGCAAATCCGCTGATCTGGTTGCGACGCAATCGCGCCTCGCCTCGCTGTCACAACGCAGCACCGCTATCATCGCCGACCAATCTGCCGGACGTGTAAAAGCATCGGCGACCGAGTTGCGCCACGAATATGGCTTCACCCAGAGCCTCCATAGTCTGCGCAACACCAGCAACGCCCAAGCCCGCGAGATGGACTCCCAAATCGTGATTGCCGCGCAGCAGCATGGTCAAAGCAAACACCGCGAAGATCGCTTGAAAGATCGTGTCACAGAACTCGCGCGGCGGGCAAACCTACGGGCAAACCACGATAGCGCCGCTCAAACCGGAGAAATGGCACGGAAATTGAAACGCAATTCTCGACGCGGCGGGCTGTCCGGCGCGAGCGGAGAATAGCGTAATGATCCAGTTGGCAAACAGCGGCGTAGCGGGCCTCCCAATGGCGGCCAATACTGCTTCGGGGGCTGGTGCGCTGGCGCCCGGCTTTACTTCTATCCCTCTGTTGCAAAGGGTTTCTTTTGCAAATCTGCTGCCCGATCCCAATTTGGAAACCCTGCCAGCCGAGCAGCCAGATGCCGCCATTCCGATTATCGAAACGAGCGGAGGTTTGCCGCACGCTGCAGTCTCTGAATTGCCGGTCGGCAATCCCTTGCCGGTTGCCGGCACTGTATCCTTCGAACAGTCTGATCCGGCCCAATCCGTGCCAAGCCGTCTGCCAATGGCCGCACCGCTTGCGCGCGAAGACGGTGCTCTTCAGCGGCCCGCCGTCGATCGCCTCGTCGCCATGTCGCAAGCGCAACCGCTGGAGGCATCAACGTTGCCCGCGAGCGAAGCATTGGCGCAGCAAACAGCCGCGAAGTCAGATGCAAATCGCCAAATCTCAGGCCTCGCGATGGCCGCCGCGCAAGTCCTGTTGGCGGGTAAAAATCACGACACAGTTGAAACGAAGGCGTCGCCCATCGCCAAACCTCTGGCGCAAATTGTTGAGACGACCAAGCCAATCGCGGGCCCTGCCTTTGCCGTGTCATCCAAATTCCATTTGCCGCCAATCACCGCCGATCCTGAGGTGCCAATCAAAGCGCGCAGCCAGCCAGCGTCGAGCCAATCAGAAAGTGGTGCCGCCACAGTTAGACTGTCCAGCGAGACTAAGTCTTTGACCTCGCGACCCGCGAACGAAACTTCCGGCCAACCACAATCCCTGGCTCAATCACATCCACAGCCACAATCAGCGGCGCCGCCATCGACACAAATCACCTCGCTAACCCCAAGCGCCGCGCCCGGCTCCGCACCGGTTGCACCCATGGAAATCAGCGCGCCCCAACACAGCGTTCCTGAGACAAAAGCGACCACCCCAATCACGCCCCGCCCCGATCAGCAGGCCACGCTGGACCGGGTTGCGGATCAGACCATGCAAGCCCGCGAAGCAACGCAAATGTCCAACACGCAGATCCGTGTGCCGCATGAGCAATTCGGCGCGATCCGGATGCAATTGGAATTGGCCGGCGCTGGCCTCAAAGTCACGCTGGGCAACAATGATCCCGGCTTTGCGCAAAGCGTTCAGCTGGCTTTGGCAGAGCGGGTCGCACCGGTCGCCGATACGGCCCGCGCGGACAGCAACTCGGCCCGACAAGACGGCTCTGCGCCCAATAACGGGCACTCTTCCAGCGGCTTTCAGCTTGGCCAAAACCCTTCGCAACAGCGCGCACAGTCACGCGCTGACAGCGGATTGGGTGAGCCTGCCTTCGAACCGCAGCGCGCCAATTCTGAACCGGATGCTGACAGCACCTCTTCCAACCAGTCTGGCCTGTTTGCCTGACCTGACACCCCTTCAACGCGATCTAATCAACGGACCAACCAATGAGCAAAAAAGACAAATCTGAGGACGAGAAACCCAAGGGCAAAGGCGGCTTGATCAAGCTAGTGCTGGGTGCAGTGTTGCTGCTGGGCCTAGGCGCTGGTGGCGCGGTTGGTGCCGTCCAAATGGGCTATATTGGTGGTTCGGGCGAACAAGAACCGGATCTCCCCAAGCTGGTGAAGAAGGGCGACGATGATCCCTATGCGCCAGCCAGCGACAGCAAGGACAAGAACGCCGTGCCTGTCACCCATGGTGAGGGTGGCAGCGAATACCGCGTGGCCTATTACACGTTTGAAGAAGCCTTCACGTCAAATCTGCGCGGATCAACCGGCCTGATTCAAGTCAGCATTGCTGCTTCGACCAAGCATGACGGTCGCGTGGTGCAATGGATGAAACTGCACGAACTAGCGATCCGTTCTGAAGTGTTGGTCGAATTGGCCGCGACACCTGAGGAAGGCCTCAACAGCGTTAAAGGAAAGGCCAAGCTGCAAAAGCGGCTGACCGATGCCGTCAACCGCGTGCTCGAAGAGAAGGAAGGCTTTGGCGGCGTGGATCAAATCCACTTCCGCAGCCTGCTCGTGCAATGAAGAGCGATCACCAATTCAAGGTTGAGCGCGTGCTGGCGCGCCATTGTGACGCATTGATTGCGCGTGGCCCCGCTCCGCGCGACCCTAAGGCAATTGTGCAAGATTTCGCGGAAGCTGCCTCCAGACAAATCAGCAAAGCCATGCTCCCATTGCTTGGCGGTGCGGCGATCAAACTGGCTCCAGCTGAATTGTCAGAGGGAAGCATGAGCGGATGGCGCGAGAGTGTAGCAGGCGATAGCAAAGCGATTGCACTGTCTGGCCCCGCTGGCAGGCCAGAAATGCTCCTTGCGGTTGATCTCTCGAGCGCGATGATACTCACCGACATTGCCTTTGGCGGCACGGGCGAACCACCTAAGAGCCTTCCAGAAGAATGGCCATCTGCGTCGATCAGTGTAGCCGAAGCGCTGGGCAAAAATGTCGCCGGTGCTTTGGCCAACACCCTCGACTACAGCGCACCACTTAGTGCGGCCACACCATGGCAGAGTTTCGCCAAGGTCGCGTTCCTGTGTGGGGCGAATGAGCTGCTCTGGACACGGTTTGCGCCGGCTGATCCCAATGACGGATCATGGTCGATCGCGCTCGCATTGCCAGCGCGCCACGCCAAAATCGTAGATGCGAACGCCGCGCCGCAAACCGCGTCCGATGCGCCGAAAGCAAGCCCTGCCAAGCCCCCGTTCAACGGCATTCCGCTGCCTGCGCGCTGTGAGCTGGCGCAGATCCGCTTGCCCATTGGCCGCGCTGCGAAGCTGAATGTCGGCGATGTCTTCCCCATCGCCATCCCCCGCGATGTCCCCATCGAAATCGCCGGGCGTACCGTCGCACGTGGCGCGATTGGCGCGCTGGATGACCGTGTTGCCATCGAAGTCACCCAATTGGGCCTCGCCTAGGAGTATTGTCCATGACCGCCCCCACCAACCCTCTCGACCTCTTGAAGAATGTCGACGTTGTCCTCTCGGTCGAGCTGGGCCGAACGCAAATTCCCTTGCGCCAAGTTCTGGAGCTGCGCGAGGCCAGCGTGGTCCCGCTCGACCGGCTAACGGACGAATTGCTCGACGTACAAGTCAACGGCCACACCATCGCCAAGGCCGAGATCCTCGCTGACGGCAATCGCTTTGCACTGAAAATCGTGCAGATGAACGATGCTGACGATACCAGTGTTGCTCCAGCGGACGCCTCGCTGGAAGCCGCAGCATCTGACGCCATCGCCAAGGCTGCCACGCTGGGTTCCGATGCAGCAGGAGCCGCCTAATGCTGTGGTATATCCTCAAAATGCTCGCGCTCTTGCCGCTGCTGGCGGGAATGATCTGGGGCAGTCTCTGGCTAACCAAACGCTTACAAACGCGGCTACACGGCATGCCGCAAACACGCATGGCGCGGTTGATTGAAACGAGTATGATTGCGCCCGGCATGCGCCTGGCCGTGGTCGAATTTGGCGGCAAAGCTGTGCTGATCGGCGCCTCGCGTCAGGGTCTGACCAGGCTTGGCGAAGCAGCACTCGACGACGTGCAAACCACTGCAAAGCAAGCAAGCACTGGTTTGCCCAAATGAGCCGCCTTCTCGTGGCCTTTCTTGGCGCACTCGCCGTCGGCACGATCCTGTTCTGGCCGGACTTCGCGACTGCGCAGCCCGCCACGACTGCGGCCCTTCAACCGGGATTGGGCAGCGCAATTGAGCGCGCGCTGGATGGCTCTAGCGAAGGCGAGAGCCCGCCGCTGACCCTATCGCTTCAACTGCTCCTGATCATGGGGCTGCTGACCATCCTTCCGGCGCTTGTTCTGATGATGACCAGCTTCACGCGCATCATTATTGTGCTCGCGATCCTGCGACAGGCCTTGGGCCTGCAACAATCCCCGCCCAATCAAGTCTTGATCGGTCTTGCGCTGTTTCTCAGCCTGTTCATCATGGCGCCTACGCTGGAGCAGGTGAACGCCAACGCCATCGAACCATACGCCGCTGACCAAATCAGCGCAGAACAAGCTATCGCGGCAACCGGAGATCAGTTCCACGCCTTCATGATCCGCCAAACGCGCGAGGCAGACCTCACCATGTTTGCCGATATCGCCGATGCGGGCAATTTCGAAACGCCGCAGGATGTGCCGTTTTCAATCCTGCTGCCGGCATTTGTCACAAGCGAGCTGAAAACCGCGTTTCAGATCGGCTTTATGCTGTTTCTGCCGTTCCTCGTGATCGATCTGGTGGTGGCGAGTGTGACCATGTCGCTGGGCATGATGATGCTGTCGCCCACCATTATCTCGCTGCCGTTCAAGCTGTTGCTGTTTGTGTTGGTCGATGGGTGGAGCCTCCTGATGGGCTCACTCGCGATGAGCTTCATGTGAGGAGCGCGCGATGATTGACGACGCCGCCTCGCTCCTGTCGCTGACCGACCGTATGTTGTGGACCACGGGGCTGGTCGCTGCGCCGATCCTGATCGGAACGCTCGCGGTTGGCCTGATCGTGGGCATCATTCAGGCGGCCACATCGGTGAACGAGCAAACGCTGACATTCGTGCCAAAGTTGGGTGTGGCGGCGATCATTCTGGTGGTGTTTGGCGGATCCATGATGGGGATCGTTGGCGATTTCACACAAGAAATCTTCCAACAGATCGCGGACATTCGCCGATGATCATGCCCGAATTTGGCTTTGGTGCGCTGGAGCAGGAATTCTGGGATATGGCCTTCCTGATGATCCGCACAGGCGCCGCGCTGTTTGCCGCGCCCTTGTTCGGTGCTTCGTCTGTGCCGGTGCAAGTGCGGATCGTGATGGCGGGCGCTCTGGCGGTGATGATCGCCAATTGGATGCCAGTGGAGAGCCCGCCAATGGTCGTCTCGTTCGCCATGGTGCTGACCGTGATGCAAGAAATCATTATCGGCCTGGCGATGGGCTTCGTTTTGCAAGTCGCCTTTGCCGCGCCGATGATCGGGGCCGAGATTGTTTCCGGCACGATGGGCATGGCGATCGCGACCGCGATCGATCCGAACAGCGGCACGCAATCGAGCGCGCTGGGGCAATTTTACGGCGTTGTCCTGACCTTGATCTTCGTCGCTTTGGGTGGGCACTTGCTCTGGCTCAGGCTCGTGATCGAAAGCTATGCTCTGCTGCCTCCTGCGGGCGGGATCGCGGCGGCTGAGGTCGGCTGGCAAATCGCCAGCTTTGCCGCGCAAGTCTTTGCAACCGCGCTGGCGATTGCCCTGCCTGTCACATTGATATTGCTTGTCGTTCAAATGATGACCGGCGTTCTGAGCCGTTCCGCCCCATCGCTCAACCTGTTTGCCCTTGGCCTACCATCGGGCGTGTTGGCGGGACTGGCCGCGTTGATCGCTGCAATGCCGGTGCTGCAAGAACAGCTGATAACGCTATCGAGCATGATGATCGAAGAAGTCGGCGCAGTGGCACAAACGGCAGCAGGGGGCACGGCAAATGGCTGACCAACCCGCTGGCGAAAAGAGTTTCGAGCCAACTCAGAAACGCAAGGATGATGCCTCCAAGAAAGGCGACGTCCTGCGTTCCAAGGAAGTCGCAACGGCGGTATCCGTGTTGGCGGGTCTCGCATGGTTCAAATGGTCGGGCACATGGCTGCTCGACGGGTTGCAAGGCAGCGCCCGGGCCAGCTTTCAATTCGACCGCGCGCAGATCGATGATTTCGTGCCCGCAGAGATGTTCGCCAATCTGCTTGCTACACTGCTGCCACCCGTTCTCACTTTGGGCGCAATCGTGATCGGCATCACCATGTTCGCGCAATTGCTCCTGGGTGACGGGCGGTTTGTGATGAAGAATTTGCAACCCAAGGGTTCGCGGCTCAACCCGCTCTCGGGGCTCAAACGCATGCTGGGCACGCAAGGGCTGATCGAACTGGGCAAGAGCATTGCCAAGCTGGTTTTGCTCGCGGGTCTAGGTTGGTGGTGGGCGTCTGCACATATTGAGGCGATTTTTGGGCTGGGTCAGGGCAGCATTCTGGCCCAATTGGCCGAGGCCTGGGACGCGCTGTTGACTATGCTGATGGCGCTGTGTGCCGGCCTGATCATCATCGCCTTTATTGATTGGCCTATCCAATTTGTGCGGCGGATCAGCCGCCTGAAAATGACGCATCAGGAAATTCGCGACGAGAATAAGCAGACCGAGGGATCGCCCGAGCTAAAGGCAGCCCAGAAACAGCGCCAGCGCGAGATGGCGCGCGGCGGCGTTGCAGGGGCTATGCAAGATGCGCAATTCATCATTACCAACCCGACGCATTTTTCCGTCGCGATGACGTATGATCCAGCGCTAGCCCCCGCGCCCGTGCTGCTGGCCAAGGGGCGCGGCGACAAGGCGCTGGCGATGCGCGATATCGCCTATGAGCGCGGTCTGCCCGTGCTGGAATATCCCGCGCTTGCCCGCGCTGTGTTCTTCACCACCCGCGAAAATCAGGTGATCCGCGAGGAGCTGTATATTGCGATTGCCAGCTTGCTCGCTTTCGTGATGTCTCTGAAACGTGGAGAGGCTCCGTCTCGGCCCCGCGTCGCTGTTCCCATCGAGCTGCGTTTCGATGCCAATGGGCAGTTGGTGCAGGCTTAATCATGCCGCAGCGCAGCCGTTCTTAGCGTCATGGATCAGAACACCACATCAATTGTCAGTGCGCTGGGTGCAGGCAGCGGGATCGATATGGTCGCGCTGGCCAACAACCTCGCCGAAGTGCGCTATGCCGCGCAGATCGAGCAATTTCAGGCGCGCTCGGAATCGTTGGAAGCGCGCATTTCCGCGGCCAGCCTGTTGCGCAGCCAGCTCAACGAATTGGCAGGAGCAGTGGGAGAACGCATTCGCAATGGTGATCTCGCACCCAACGCCAGCATTGGCGATCCCTCCGTGGCGCTGGTCGATGTGGGCATTGGCGGTGAGGCAGGCGGCAATTTCACGCTGGAAGTTGCGCAAATCGCATCGGCGCAAACACTGGCCAGCCAAAACTATACCAGCACCGATGATCTGGTTGGTGCAGGCACGCTGACGATCCGTTTTGGTGCAGTGGATGGCACATCATTCACAGAAGATACGAACCAAACGGCGATCGATATTACGATTGAGGCAACGGACACGCTGGCCAATGTGGCCGAAAAAATCCGCGTTGAGGCAGGTCTGAATGCTTACACGATCAACACCGGCAACGGTGCGCAGTTGGTGGTGAAAGGCGCGGAAGGCGCGAACAACGGCTTCGTTCTGGAAGGCGCGGGAAGCGGCGGCGGCGCAACACCCGGAAATTTGGAATATCTCAGTTGGAATCCAACCACGGACGCAGGCGAACTGAAACGCACCGCGCAAAACGCCGAATTCGAGTTCGATGGCGTGGCGATGAGCAACGTCAGCAACACGATCACTGGCTTACCTTCTGGACTCTCGTTGACATTGACCGGCACCAACACTGGCGCGGCGACCACTATCAGCTTTGCAGACAACAGCGCCCAGATCAGCGGCTTTATGGGTGATTTTGTCGCCGCATTGAATGACATCACCGGCGCGCTGAACGAGCTGGCCAATCCGCGCGGCGGCGATCTGGGCAATGATAGCGGCACACGCGCGCTCAAACGTGCGCTCAGCGGGCTTACCACCGAAGTCGTGATGCCCGGCGCTGCGGGCAACGAGCCCAGCACCCTGGGTGATCTGGGCCTGAGCATTGATCGCAATGGTACCTTCTCACTTGATACTGATCGTTTGCAGGCAACGCTCGCCAACGAGCCAGAGGCGGCAGGCGCGATGTTCACGACCGGCTTGTTTGGCGTGTTTGCCATAATGGATGGTCTGGCACGCACCATGTCGGATCGCTCCGATCCCGGCTCACTGTTTGGTTCGGAACAGCGCTACACCAGCCAGATCGAGCGGATCGATGAACGCCTCGAACGGATCAATGAGCAGCAAGAGCGTTTGCGCGAGCGACTGGTAGGGACATTCGCCGCAGCCGACACCAACATTGGCGCTTCGCAATCGACACTCTCTTTCCTGCAAAGCCAGATTGAAATCTGGAACAATTCTAACAACTGATGATGACCAGTGGGCAACTCGCTCTGGATAGCTACCGCAAGGTCGAGCTGGATGCCCGGATCGAAGGGATGCGCGGTGCAGCCCTCCCTTTGTTGTGCCTAAAGCAAGCATCCGATGCCCTGGGGCGCGCCCTGTTCGCGGACGCCAATGGCAACACCAATTTACGCCAAACCGCACTGGTTGAGGCGCGCAAATGGTTGTCAGCGTTGGCGCATGGAATCGATCAGGATCAACCGATCGCAGAGGCGCTGTCGTCGCTCTATTCCGCGATGGAACGTTCGATCAACCAGTCAATGGCGCGATTTGACACCATGACGATGCAGGCGGTTCAGCGCGACCTGGGCGATGTGGAACAGGCACTGCGCGCCGCATAAAGCGCGTTAACCTTTTGAAATCGGGCAGTCTCACTGCGGGACGCGAACCAGTTTTAACTGGAAAATCCTCGCGCAGGCGCGCAAAAAGGCCGACATGACTTCGATGATGAAATGGATTGGCGGCGCGACCGCTCTGGTGCTCTTGTTCTTTGGATCAGCGGCTTTGACCGGTTGGTATATGCAGCAACCGCATGAAGCCACAGGCATGGCGGCCTCGCAAATTGTCGACGGCCCGATTGAGGTCGATCCCGAAGCCATGGCCGCTGAACAGGCCAACCCTTCGCTAGAGCCATTGGCCGATGCGACGCCTGCCGATGCAGCCGAAGCAGCCGAAGCAGCTCAGGATGCAGCGTCCCCGGCGGCGACCGAAACTGCCCCCGCGCCGTCCAACGACCAATTCGTTGTGAAACGCATTTTGCCAATCAACGGCCCGATCAAATATGGCGAGTGGCATTGGAACACCGATGGCGTTCCTGCCGATGGCAAAATCATTATGACGGTCGATTTGAAAGCCCGCGTTATCTCGGTCTTCAAAGGTGGTTACGAGATTGGCGCAGCGGCTGTGCTGTTGGGCACGGATGAACATCCTACTCCGCTCGGCACTTTCCCGATCACACGCAAACAGCGCCACAACGTATCGGAAAAATACAACAACGCGCCGATGCCGTATTCCATGTTTCTTACCAGCGATGGCGTCGCTCTGCATGGCTCTGACGTAGAGAACGGTTATGCTAGCCATGGCTGTGTGGGCATGCCTGACGCATTCGCCGCGAAGGTTTTCGCCATCGCCAAGAGGGGCGACCGTGTAATCATCACCAATGGTGAAACTCTCGATATGGGTGAATCAATCCTCTGATTGATCGGGTTTTGCGACCTGACTTCCACGGCGCGGTGGCTCCTGGCTTACGCGCCAGCTTAGCTCGCGCTTTTCGATCAGAACCCCGCCAATATTCGCCTTGGAGACATCGACCAAGGTGTTCTTGAGCACATCCATCACGTCGCCATATGACAGCGAGCAACCCAGTTCCTCCGCCGCGAGAATGATCATCCGCGCATTGGTATCAATCCAATCGAGGTAAGGGAGAATGATCCTTCCCTCTTCCCGGCGCGCGTTTGACAGAAAATGGTCTCTCCCAATGGCCGCCAAAGTGGTTTCGGATTCCTCGAGATGCCGGGCCGACTGAGCAATCGCCACTGGATCAATCCAGTCAGTCTTTGCCAGCCGCTGGCGCATGCGCACTCGATCGAAACGCGCATCATCATTGGATGGATCATCCGCGAACGGCTCGCCCGTTTGCTGCACAAGATCGCGCAACTCGTTTCGCCGGAAACCCAGCAGCGGCCGGATGATCGGCACCGTTGCACCGGGCATGAGGCGCTGAGCACGAATGGCGGACAGTCCTTGCAGCCCGCTACCGCGGTTAAGCCGCATCAGAAAAGTCTCAGCCTGATCATCGGCATGATGCGCCGTCGCAATGGCGCTCAAATTGCGCTCTTCGGCCCATTGGAGCAGAGCCGCGTAGCGCGCCTGTCTGGCGCGTGTTTGGATATTGCCACTCTCTAGCTGCACATCGAGCTGCGCACATTTGATATCGCGCGTCCGGCATGCTGCCATCACAAGGGCGCATTCTTCCAGCGCCTCTGCCCGTAGGCCATGATTGACAGTCGCGACTTCGATAGCGTCGCCAAATGCCGCATGGGCGAGCAAGAGCATCGCGATGGAATCCGCCCCGCCCGAAACAGCAAGGCCAAGGGGCAGGCCGCAATCAAATTGCGCGACCGCCTTCTCAATCCGGGCAACTAGATCAGGATCGATCCGGCTATCAATTGCAGCTGACTTTCGCGGTGTTTGCCTCGTACTTGCTTTGCAAACGGCCCGTAGCGAGCGCCGGATAGGTCTCGCCAAATTCGGCCAAGGCAATGCAGGCGCGGCGCGTATCATCGATCGCGATCATCGCGTCAGACAGGTACAGCAAGCTGTCCCCAGCGCGCGCAGCGTTCTTGTCCGCCTGATAGTTCTTCACGAACCAGCTGGCGGCCTCGTTCGCCATGCCATCGTCCAAAAAGGCGCGGCCGAGCAAGTTCATGCCAAAGGTCGAGCGCCAGTGGTTTGGATGCTGATCGATGAACATCTCCAGCTGCTGACGAGCTTCTGGATAAAGACCCGCATTCCACAGGCGGAAGCCATAGCTGTATTCATCGTCGCCGGCGTCGTCCGATTGCGGCTTGGCAATCGCCTGAACGCGCGCAAGCCGCTCTGCCGATGGTCCGCTCGTCGCTGGCACAGATCGTGAAGCGGCTGGTTGCGATGCGGCGGCGCTGGTCGCGGGCGCAGCCTCTTCCGCCGCTGCCAATGCTGGCGCACTTGCGGATGTATT
>CAKZSF010000190.1 GCA_937920575.1 uncultured Sphingomonadaceae bacterium
CGCAAACAGGCGCGCAAACAATCCGGCAGAGTAATAGTCAGCCAGCAAATCGCGTGCAAACCACAGCGCCGCGCCCATCGCCGCGGCGGCTATCAGCTGGCGGATCAGGCGGCCTATCAGGGCTGCGGGTATGCGGTAATAGTCGCGCAGGCGCAGCACCGTGTAGAGGAACGCAACGTTGATCCACGCGCTGACCACGCTGGCCGCAGCAATGCCGACCACGCCGTAGCCCAACGGCTCAAGCGCCAACCCGCCAACGCTGAATCCGATATTGGCAATGCCGAAAGCGATAAACACGGCCAGCGAGATAAACGCCGCATAGACGGGCGTTCTCGTATCAGCCCGCGCGTAGAAATTGGGCACCAGCACTTTGACCAGCACGTAAGCTGGTAGGCCCAACACCAGCATCCCCAGCACCTGCCCTGTTGAGGCCGCATCGGCCAGATCGAAGCGTCCGCCTTGGAAGATCATCGTCACAAACGGTTCTGCACAAATGGCCAGCGCCACCGCCGCCGGAATCGTCAGCAGCATGGCCAGCTCGATCGCATCCGATTGCAGGCCGGAGGCGCGCTCCCGGTCGTCGCTGCCGACAAATTTAGACAGGTTGGGCAGGATCGCGGTTGCAAGCGCAATACCGATAATGCCCAGCGGCAATTGGTTCAGCCGGTCCGCATAATTCATATAGCTGACGGCGCCGCTGTTCAGCTGGTTCAAGAAGTAGAGCTGCACCAGCGTGTTGATCTGATACGCCCCGCCGCCAATCGCGGCAGGCAGTGCAATAATGCCCAGCCGTTTGACTTCCGGCGTCAGCTTGGGTCGCGAAATGCGCGGGCGGAACCCCTCGACTCTCACCCAGATATAGAGCCAGATCAGCTGCATCACGCCGGCCGCCGCTACTGCCCAAGCAATCAGATAGGCGACCTCTTCCACGCTTGCGCCGTTGGCTGACCAGCGCTCGCCCAGCAACAAGGCCGCGATCAGCACCAGATTGAGAATGATCGGAAAGCTCGCTCCGGGCGCAAAGCGCGACACCGAATTGAGCATGCCGGTGAACAGCGTCACCAAACTGACCAAGACGATATAGGGGAACATGATGCGCGCGAAATCGACCGCAATGTCGAAGTTCGCCGCGTTGATCGGTTTTTCGCTCAACAGCCAGATCACCCCCGGCATGGCGAGCATAAATATCGCCGCCAGCGCGATCAGCACTGGCAGGAACACGCTCAGCACATCGTTGGAAAAGCTGCGCGCTTCGTCCAGGCCGCCCTCTCCGTTCAGCCGCTTCGAAAACATCGGCACAAAGGCGGCCGAGAACGCGCCCTCCGCAAACAGACGGCGGAAGACGTTGGGAATGATGAAGGCCTGAAACCAGGCATCAGTCACATCATTGGCGCCGAGGACGCGCGAGAAAATCATCTCGCGCGCCATTCCGGCGACACGGCTGACCATTGTCAGCCCGCCAATTGTTCCGACATTTTTGAGCAGGCTCATGGCCTGATCCTGTTAGCCGTTACGCTCAGGATTCGCCCGCCGGAGCGTCAGCGCCGCCAGCAGCAGCCGCGGCATCCTCAGCCTGCTTTTGCGCCAATTGCTGAGCATACAGACCGTTGAAATCGATCGGATCGAGCAGCAGTGGCGGGAAGCCAGCATCGCGCACGGCATCGGCAACCACACGGCGCGCGAATGGGAAGATCTGACGCGGTGCCTCGGCATAGGCAAACGCATGCGCTTGCTCTTCCGGCAGATTGCGCATGCCGACCAGGCCAGCATAAGATAGCTCGACAATGTAGATCGTGCCTTGCGAACATTTGGCGTTCACAGTGATTTTCAGTTCAACTTCCTGAACTTCCTCATTCACCGGAACCGCGCCAATGTTGAATTGCACGTCAACCTGCGGCTGCTCGTTCCACTGATACGAAGCGGGAGCGTTCGGGTTTTCAACCGACATGTCTTTGATATATTGAGAGATCAAACCGGCGGTTGGCTGGTTGTCAGCGCCATTTGCGCCTTCGGTTGCGTCCAGATCCACCAAAACGTCGCCTTCTTCGGCCATGGGATTTGCCCTTATTCTAGAAAATTGCATTGCTACAGGATTTGAGAAATTCAGCGGCGCGCCTAGCAGCCCATGGGCGTCCCCGCAACGCCCTCTGCGCGGCATCGGTGCAGCAGCGCGGCAACCCGTGGAACATGCAGAGCGGTTCAAACGTTGGATTTTTACGAGCGGCGCACTATCAACGCGTTGTTCATTTGAAAAAAGGCACTATTTCATGCACGAAGAGTTACCAGACTCGTGCTATGCCGCATGTGTCGTTTGTAGTGGGACCATTTGTTAAGTGACCGAGATTGTCATCCTCGCCATGATCGCAGCCTTTTTGGGGCTGCGCCTGTATTCCGTGTTGGGCCGCCGCGCCGAGCATGAAGAAGAGCCGAGCATGACGCGCTTTGACAATCCGCCCACAGATGAGGTGAAACCGCTTACTCCGGCTCCGGCACAACCCCAGCCCACGCAAGCCAACGCCTTCATTGGATTTCCGCCACAGGTTGAGCAGGGATTGCGCGCGATTTCGTCAGCTGACCGGAGCTTCGATGTCATTTCCTTCATGGAAGGTGCGCGTTCGGCCTACGGTATGATCCTGGAATCTTACTGGGAAGGCGACCGCGAATCGTTGAAAGAGCTGTGCGACGACGATGTCTATGCGGGCTTCGATGCCGCGATCACCGCGCGTGACGAAGCGGGCGAAACGCTCGACAACAAGCTGATCCGGATCGAAGAATCGAAAATCGACATGGCCGAACTGGATGGCCGCATCGCGCGCGTCACTGTTCGTTTCGTGTCCGATATTGCCGCGGTCACTCGCGACAAGGACGGCGAAGTTATTGCCGGATCGCTCGATGATGCGATTGAAAGCCGCGATATCTGGACGTTCAGCCACGACACGGGCAGCGACAACCCCGCTTGGTTGCTCGACGAAACCGACGAAGGCTGATCCCGATGCGAACATTCATGCGCGCAGCGATGGGGCTTGGCGCGCTCGGAATGCTCGCGGCCTGCAAAGTCATCCCCGACAGTTCCGACACGGTTGGCACGACTTCGACCACCGCCTTTACCGCTGGCGTTGCCAAGGGGCCGTCCGTCTCCAAACTCTCCTTCAGCGATGCCGATGCGCGAGGCGCGCTGACAGCATTTAATCTCAGCTGCCGCCGCGTGACCTCGCGCGACGATGCGAGCGGCTTGACCCGGCCATCGGATTGGGCGAGCGCTTGCGGTGCGGCTGCAACATGGCCCAACGCCAGAGCCAAGAGCTTCTTCTCCGACAATTTCGAAACGCTCAAAATCAGCGACGGCAAGGCGTTCGCGACCGGCTATTTCGAGCCGGAGATTGCAGGCAGCCGCACGCGTCAGCCAGGCTATGCACCGGTTTATGCTGTGCCCGATGATCTGACACGCGGATGGCCCGCCGACATTCCCGAAAGCGAGCGCACCGGCACACAGCCGCGCGGCCGCGTGAACGAAGCGGGCGAATTCGTACGCTATTTCACACGCGCCGAGATCGAGGATGGCGCATTGGAAGCCCGCGGGCTGGAAATCGCGTGGGCGAAAGACCCGATTGAGCTGTTCTTCCTGCAAATTCAGGGCTCGGGCCGTCTCAGGATGGACGATGGCTCGATCATGCGGATTGGCTCTGCCAGCCAGAATGGTCGTGGCTACACCGGCATTGGCGGGCTGATGCGCGAGCGTGGTTTGCTCGGCGATGGGCCGGGGCAATATCCGGGCAGCATGCAAGGCATCATCCAATATTTGCGTGAGAAACCCGCAGAAGGCCGCGCGCTGATGCGCGAAAATGAAAGCTGGGTGTTCTTCCGCGAATTGACCGGCCCGGGGCCGCTGGGATCGCTTGGTCTGCCTGTCACGCGAGAGAATTCCGTAGCCGTTGATCCCAAATATGTGCCTTATGGTGCGCCTGTTTATCTCGACCTTGACCGTGACATTGCCGACGGGCTGTGGGTCGCGCAGGATACGGGCGGCGCAATCAAGGGCGCCAACCGGTTCGACACATTCTGGGGCGCGGGTGACGATGCGCGCGAAATCGCGGGCGGAATGACAGGGCGCGGAACCGCGCTGATCCTAGTTCCCAAGGGAACGCACAAGCGCCTCAAAGACCAGTGACTGTTTCAGCCGCGAACTACCCGCGCGGTCTAAGCACCGAGGAGAAGGCTGCTTGGGCTAAGCTCGCCGCGAGTGTGAAACCGCTGGCTGGTAAGAGTGGGCCGAGCAAAACCCAGCCTGACAGCCGAGAGGTTTTGGCCGAAGCACCACGACCGATTGTGCCCAAACAACCTGCGCCACGACCAATTGCGGCTCCGAAGGCAATGCAACCCTCGGCGCCCGCGCGCATTGCCCCGGGCAATCTCGATTCGCATTGGGACAAGCGGCTGAAGCAGGGCCAAGTCGCGCCGGACTTCACGCTCGATCTGCATGGCTCCAATTTGGACGGAGCCTACACGCGGCTGATGCGCGGGATGGCTCAGGCGAAAGCAATGCAGGCGCGTGTTATGTTGGTCGTGACAGGCAAACCGCGCCCGGTTGACCCTGCGGATCGTGGTACACGACGCGGCGCAATCCGCGCCAAAGTTCTCGACTGGCTAGCGGCGAGCGAACATGGCGGCAGCATCGCGGCTATTCGCGGCGCGCACCGCAAGCATGGTGGAAGTGGCGCGATTTATATTGTGTTGAGGAAGTAGGGAATTGAGCGGGGGTTTTTGCTCTCGCGGCAATTGGCTTCGTCAATGCCTCCGAGGGGGCGGCCTAACGGCCGACGCGCGGTCGCGCTTGCGGACTGCTCATGGCAGCCCGAAACAGCTCTCTTTTCTCATCGACGATCGGGCCGAAAGGCCCGCAAGGCCGACCGGCCGCCCGAGCTTATGCGAGGATAGACTAAGCGAACGAACGTGAGCGCCGGCGCTTGAGGCCAAACAAAAACCCTAACCAACCTGCGCCCGGTGCAGCAGTTTCTGATCCGCAAGCACAAAGGCCATCATGGCCTCAACCACCGGCACACCGCGTATGCCGACGCAGGGATCATGGCGGCCCTTGGTAACGATCTCCGCCGCTTCGCCATCACGCGTAATCGTTTCGACGGGCGTCAGGATCGAGCTGGTCGGCTTGAACGCCACGCGGCATGTCACCGGCTGACCGGTCGAGATGCCGCCTGCGGTTCCGCCCGCATGGTTGGCGAGAAATTCGGGGCCATCGGCACGCTTGCCAGATTCAGGGGGCCGCATCGGATCGGCGTTTTCCTCGCCGCGCAGCCGCGCCGCCTCAAACCCGTCACCGATTTCGACACCCTTGGTGGCGTTGATCGTCATCATCGCGGCGGCAATATCGCTGTCGAGCTTGGCATAGACTGGCGCGCCCCATCCGGCAGGCACGCCCGTGGCGGAGCAACCGACAATTGCACCCAAAGAGCTGCCGTCCTTGCGCGCCCCATCGACCAACGCCTCCCACCGCGAAGCCGCATCCGCATCTGGGCACCAGAACGGGTTCTGCGTCACTTGCTCGGGATCAAATTTCGACAGGTCAATCGGATCGCCGCCAATCTCCGCGACCCAAGCATGCACTTGCACCTCGGGAATGATCAGCCGCGCAATCGCACCCACCGCGACCCGCATCGCGGTTTCGCGCGCGCTGGAGCGGCCACCCCCGCGATAATCGCGGAAGCCATATTTCGCATCATAGGTGTAGTCCGCATGGCCCGGGCGGTATTTCTGCGCGACTTCGGAGTAATCCTTGCTGCGCTGATCCACATTCTCGATCAGCAGAGAGATGGAGGTGCCGGTGGTCTTCCCCTCAAACACGCCGCTCAGGATCTTCACCTGATCGGGCTCTTGCCGTTGGGTCGTGAACTTGTTCTGCCCCGGACGCCGCGCGTCGAGGTAGGGCTGAATATCCTCCTCCGACAGGGCAATTCCCGGCGGGCACCCATCCAGCACCGCGCCAATCGCAGGGCCATGGCTCTCACCCCAAGTGGTGAAGCGCAAAACGCGTCCAAAAGTGTTCCAACTCATGGCGAGTGTCATAGCGCAATTGGTTGTGATGGGAAGAAAGGGATTTTTGTTTGGCCGCAAGCGCCGGCATGGTTTTTTTGCTCACACGGCAATGAACTGCATTCATGCCTCCGAGGGGCGCCCTATCGGGCGGCGCGCGGTCGCGCTTGCGGGCCAGTGGCCCGTAACTGTGCCGAGTTTACTTATGGTGCCAATTGCGGCGCGATCAGCGACGCCAGCGCATGACCATGCGCCGTGCCTTAGCACGGAAGCCAAGTGAGCGGACGCGAACGCCGGCGCTTGAGGCCAAACAAACAAATAGCCTCTCGCAAAACACTCGCCTAAAACCGCTCTTATGGAGCAGGAACGCCTCGACCGCTTTGCGCGTCAGATCATTATTCCCGAGATTGGCGGAGCCGGACAGGCCGCGCTGGCCAAGGCGCATGTCGCAATTATCGGGATTGGCGGGATCGGCTCGCCCGCGCTGCAATATCTGGCGGGCGCTGGTGTCGGCACGCTGACGCTGATTGAAGACGACTCAGTGGATGCAAGCAATCTGCAACGCCAGACGATCTATCGCGAGGCCGATGTGGGCACGTCCAAGGCGGAGGTCGCCGCGCGCTGGGTGCAGGAATTTGATGCGGCCCTCGAAGTGCGCGCGATCGCGGAGAGAATTGGGAGGGAGAACGCCGCGCAGCACCTCGGGGGTGTGGATGTTGTGCTCGATGGATGTGACAATTTCGCGACTCGATTGGCGGTGTCCGACAACTGCGTCGCGCTTGGCAAGCCACTGGTCAGCGCCGCCGTGGGCCGCTTTCAGGGGCAAGTCGGGGCGTTCGCGGGCCACCGCGCGGATCAGCCCTGCTACCGCTGCTTCGTCGGCGATGCATTTGATGCGGAGGATTGCGACACCTGCGCAGAAGACGGCATGCTGGGCGCGATGGCAGGCTGGACCGCGACGTTCGGCGCGATGCAAGCAATCCGCGTATTGCTGGAAGGCGTAAGCACCTTCGGCCAGCCCGACTGGGGCAAAGTGCATGTGTTCGACGGGCTGCGATCCACAATACGCCCGCTGAAGATTGCGAAGGACCCGGAATGTGGGGGGTGTGGGGTTTGAGCCAATCCGAGTTAAAAGCCGAGGAATTGCGGCTCGTTCAAGCCATGTATGACTTTCAGCAGGCGTTAAGTGCTTGGACATTTTTCATTGAAGTGCCGGATTCAATCTCAGAAGTCGAGGGCAGGCGCTTTAGGTGTTTTCATGACATGATGGCGATCAACTATTGGAGGCCTTTCTCTGCTTCATCTGGCCTACCCAAGATTTCCTTTAAGAAGTTGAGGATATCGCTAAGTTCAGACCAAAAACGACTACACAATCGAATTAGGGATTACCGTAACAAGATTGTCGCCCATACGGATGAAGAGCGAATGAGAATCGCACTCAAAGCGCATAGTATTGAAGGTTTGGGGGATAAGGCACCAAGATTGCCAGCAATTGCCTTCGACCGAGGATTCGAATTCTATTCAGAGCTTAGAGAGGTGGAGTCTTGGCTTCGAATTGTAGTGGATGCAGCAGCACATAGTGTCTATGATCTTGTGCAGAGCTTACCACCGGATAAAGAATTCCGCAAAAACGCTTGATGCTTTCCGGACTACTCACCCCAAAACCTCACCAACCCAATCCGGCACGACCTGTGTCGCCGCGCCCAGCCGCGTCTCGTCGAACCATTGCGAGCCTTGGCTGCGTTCCAGATTGAGCTCCAGCGTTGCCGCGCCGCAATCCCGTGCATCGCGCACGAAATTCGCCGCGGGGT
>CAKZSF010000191.1 GCA_937920575.1 uncultured Sphingomonadaceae bacterium
ATTACGGGCTGGGCACAGATCAACTACCCTTATGGCGCGTCGATCGAGGATTCCCGCTGCAAGTTGGAATATGACCTCTATTACGCGAAGAATTATACGCCGTTTCTGGATTTGTTGATCCTGTTGCAGACGCTGCGGGTGGTTCTGTGGCCGGATGGTGCCGGGGCTCGCTGATTATGAGCGAAGTCTTCTCTCTGATCTTCTCGATCCTGCATATTGCAGCGGCTGCGACCGGGCTCAGCCTGGCCGCTTGGTTGGTTATGCGCAGAGAGCGCTTCCCCGAAACAGCGATCCCCTTCGCACTGGCTCTTACACTCACGGCGGTTTGGTCGATCTTGACCCTGGGGCTGGGGGTTATTCATCCACTGCCGACCTTTGCGGTGAGCGCGACTTATCTGGCGTGGCTGTGGGTTCTCTATCGCCTGTTCGCGACTGACGGGCGTTTGGAGGCGACACAGCCGATCAGGCCAGTTGTGCTGGTTTTGGCGGCGGTGGAGCTGCTTCAGCCGATATTCCTGATTTTGGCGCCGGAATTGTCCCTAACCGATGAATCTGTGGTCCTGCTGCTGCGTATCGCGCTGCTGCTCAAACTGCTGTTTGTGATTGGTGCGCTGATGCTGGTGCATAACCTCTATATCGGTGCATCGTCGTCGTCTCGGCAGGTTTTGCGCTGGCCAACTGGAGCCTTGGCGGCGGTGTGGCTCTACGACTTGCACAGCTACACGCTTGCGTATTTGACCAGCTCCGTTCCGTTGGAACTTGTAGGGCTGCGTGGCGGGGTTGCCTGTCTGGTGACGGCGTTGTGCGCGCTGACCTTTATGTCAGGTTCCGAGAAGCTGCGAGTGCAGCCTTCGCGGGCCGTGACGTTCCAGACATTCTCACTGCTAATCATCGGTGGATACCTGCTGGTGATGATTGGCACGATCCATGCCCTCAGCTGGATCGGCGGCGACTATGGGCGTGTAATGCAAACCGGTTTCCTGACGGTGACCACGGCAGCGGCACTGTTGATCGCGATGTCGCACAAAATGCGTGGCTGGCTGCGCGTAACTCTGACGAAACATCTGTTTCAACACCGGTTCGACTATCGCAGTGAATGGCTGCGGTTCAACAAGACCATTGGCCGCGGCGGTCCAGATTCACAGCCCTTGCATGAGCGCGCGATACAGGCTCTTGCCGATATCACGGAAAGCCAGGCCGGATTGCTGCTGCTTCCAGGAGACGAGAACAGTTTGAAGCTCGGCGCCCGATGGCAATGGCCTGTGTTGGAAGTCCCCGGTGAGGCTTTGAATGCGGGGCTCGCAGGTTTCATTGAAACCGAAGAGTACATCGTCAACATTGATGATCTGCGCGATGGCAAGGACTCCAAGGTTAGCTCGGGCTTACTGCCGGAATGGCTGCTGGAGGAACCCAAGGCTTGGGTGCTGGTACCACTCGTGCATTACGGCAAGTTAGTTGGCGCGGTGGTTCTGGCCCGACCACCCTTTGTGCGCGACCTCGATTGGGAAGATTTCGATCTGCTGGGCGTGGTTGGTCAGCAATTAGCGAGCTATTTGGCGGAGCACTCCGGGCAGGAGGCGCTGGGTGAGGCGACGCGGTTTGACGAATTCAATCGCCGGATTGCGTTTGTGATGCACGATATCAAAAACCTTGCGAGCCAGATGTCCTTGCTCGCGCGCAACGCGGAGAAGCACGCTGACAATCCCGAGTTTCGCTCTGATATGCTGCTCACGCTACGCAACAGCGCGGACAAGTTGAATGCGCTGCTGGCGAGACTTAATCGTTATGGTGGTTCAAGAGCGGTTGAACCTTCGGCACTGGAGCTCAGCCAATTGGTAGAGGAAATCGCGAAGCGCTTCGTCGGCCAGCACACTGTCACCGTTACCCAGAGCAGCAAGACCATTGTTGTCGCGGATCGGGAAGGGCTGGATCAGGCGCTGACGCATCTCGTGCAAAACGCGATTGACGCCAGTGATGCCGATAAGCCGGTGTTCCTGAATGTCATCGCGGACAAGGTGCAAGGCAAGATTGAAGTCATCGACAGTGGGTCGGGCATGAGCCCCGATTTCGTCCGCAACGGGCTGTTCAAGCCGTTCCACTCAACCAAAGATGGCGGCTTTGGCATCGGGGCATATGAAGCGCGTGAGATTATTCGCGGGATGGATGGCAGGATCGACGTGGAATCACGCGAAGGGCTAGGAACGCGTTTCACAGTTCGATTGCCGCTCAGCGAAGCGGCCTCAATTCTGAATCAAGACAATGAAGACAATGCCGGTTCGGCAAGCAAGGTGGCGTAATGGCTAGCGAAAAAACAAAACTGCTGGTGGTCGAAGATGACGAGGGTCTGCAGGCTCAGCTCAAATGGGCCTATGAGGACTTTGACGTGACCATCGTTGGTGATCGCGCATCAGCGATTGCGGCGCTGCGTTCAGAAGAGCCACCCGTTGTCACGCTTGACCTTGGCCTTCCGCCTGATCCCGACGGCACGACAGAGGGATTTGCGGTTCTCGAAGAAATCATGGCCATTAAGCCCGACACGAAAGTGATCGTAGCGTCGGGGCATGGTGCCCGAGAGAGCGCAATGATGGCGATTGAGCGCGGTGCTTATGATTTTTACCAGAAGCCGGTCGATATTGAACAATTGGGGCTGATCGTGCGTCGCGCACTCAATCTCCACCATATTGAAGAAGACAACCGGCGCCTCGCCAACAAGTCTGATGATGGCAATACGGTGCTGGGCGGGTTGATCACAGGCGCGCCCGAGATGGTAAAAGTTGCCCGCACAATCGAACGGGTGGCCAACACCAACGTGTCGGTCATGCTGTTGGGCGCAAGCGGCACAGGCAAGGAGCTGCTCGCAAAGGGACTGCACGAATCAAGTGATCGCCGTGATGGCGCCTTTGTAGCGATCAACTGCGCAGCCATTCCCGAGAATTTGCTGGAGAGCGAACTGTTCGGTCACGAGAAGGGCGCTTTTACCGGCGCGGTCAAAACCACTGAAGGTAAGATCGAGCAAGCCCATGGCGGCACGCTGTTCCTTGACGAAGTTGGTGACATTCCGCTGCCGTTGCAGGTGAAACTGCTCCGGTTTTTGCAGGAACGCCAGATTGAACGCATCGGCGGACGCAAGTCGATCAACGTCGATACGCGGATCGTTTGCGCTACGCACCAGAACCTAGAGGCTATGATTGCCGAAGGTGGGTTCCGCGAGGATCTGTTTTATCGTCTCGCTGAGATTGTGGTGAAAATCCCCGCTTTGTCAGAGCGAGCCGGCGATGCGACTTTGCTCGCCAAGGCGTTCCTGGCTCGTTTTGCGAAAGAGATGAACCCGGCTGTCAAAGGCTTTGCGGCTGACGCGCTGGCGGCAATCGATAGCTGGAGCTGGCCGGGCAATGTTCGCGAGTTGGAAAACCGTGTGAAACGCGCAGTCATCATGTCTGAGGGCAAGATGATCCATGCCGAAGATCTCGATCTTGATGAGGCTGAGGATGAAGAATCCATGCCGCTTAACTTGAAATGCGCGCGTGAGCAGTCTGATCGCAAGATCAT
>CAKZSF010000192.1 GCA_937920575.1 uncultured Sphingomonadaceae bacterium
GATGATCGCGGCTTTGGACGAGGCATAGGCCGCCGCGCCGGGAATGCCGACCAGCCCAGAACGCGACGAGATGTTGATGATTGAGCCGGTGCCACGCTCCTTCATCTTGGCGATCGCGAATTGGCAACCGAGCATGGTGCCATCCAGATTGGTGGCATGCACACGGCGCCATTCATGGAGTGATACGTTCTCGGGATCATGCGCCATCGGGCCGTCTTCAAAACCAGTGATCCCGGCGTTGTTGACCATCACATCGATCCCCTGCACCTGATCGTTCAATCGGACCCAATGGTCTTCGTTGGTCACGTCCAGGTCGTGAAACTCGCAGCCAAGTTCGTTGGCCGTTGCGGAACCGGCTTCGGTATCCTTATCAGTGAGTATGACATGCGTGCCTTCAGCGATGAAGGCGGCACAGATGGCTTTGCCGATGCCGCGTGCGGCTCCGGTCACGACGCAACGCGTCTCGTTCAATTTTGGCATGGAAATACCTCGGAAAAATCAAGCAAACAGGATGGGCACAGCCCATTCGAAGTATCGTCAGCTTTTAGCTGTTGCTCTTGATCACCGAATTCACTCCCGTTTGATTAGGAGGGCAAATACATCATTTAGGCCGCGTCGTCGATACCCAGATCGCTCAGCTTGCGATACAGTGTTGAGCGACCGATGCCGAGGCGGCGCGCAACTTCGGTCATGCGTCCGCGATAGTGACCGATGGCGAGCCGGATAATGTCCGCCTCAATCTCTTCCAACGGGCGCAGATTTCCGTCTTCGGTGTAGAGCATAACGCCGACACCTTCGTGGCTTCCTTGCGTCGAATCCGGTCGAATTTCACCGAGCAACTCAGACAGTTGAGGGAGATCTTCAGTGGTCAACGCATCGCCTTCGCAGAAAACGGCGGCGCGGAACAAGACAGCTTGCAGTTGGCGGACATTGCCGGGCCAGTCATAGGCGGCCAGCAGAGCAAGCGCGCTATCGGTAATGCCGAGCGGGCGCAGGCCGGGTTGCTCACCAATCGTGGCGAGGAAATAGCGTGCCAAGGCGGAGATATCGCCGGTCCGCTCACGCAAGGCGGGTAGGCGGATATGAGTGACCGACAGCAAATCATACAGCGCGCTGTTGAATTGTTTGCGCTTCACAAGATCGGCGACCGGCACGTTGCTGGCCGCGAGGATGCGCGTATCGACTTTGAAACTGTGCCGCGCGCCGATCGGGCGAACCTGGCTGGTCTGCATCATTTCGGCGAGGCGCTCTTGCAAAGTCGAGTCAAGCCGATCGATCTCGTCGATCACCAATGTACCGCCGTCGCAATGCTCCAGCGCGCCGATCTGGCGATCAAATGCACCGGGGAATGCGCCCTTTTCATGGCCGAACAGCATCGATTCAACCGAATTGGTTGGAATGCCGCCCAAATTGATGATGCGGAACGACATTTTGGCACGCGGGCTGGCGCTCTGCATCGCGCGTAGAACCATTTCCTTGCCCGTACCGGTCTCTCCATCGATCAGGATGGAGCCATGACCGCGAGCGGCTTTGGCTGCCTTTGCGAGCGCCGCGCGGAAGGTAGGCGCTGTGCCAATCATCGATTCAAAATCGAGCGTTGCGTCGAATTTTTCGGTAAGCGGTTGCAGCTCGTCGCGTGGAGCCTCAACGCGTGTTGCGCTGCGCAGTGCCTGCATCAACCGGTCAGGAGAGACGGGCTTAATCAGATAGTCGGTCGCACCTGCGCGCATGGCCTCTACTGCCAGAAGCGGGCTGGCGCTGGTCGTCAGCATTAGGATGGGGATCGCGGGTCGGCGGCTTTTTAGCTCAGCAATCAATTGACAGGCATCGTCGCCCGGCACCCATTGATCCAGAATTATTGCGGACAGCTGCATCCCCTCGCGGGTACCCAACGTGGCAATCGCGGTTTCGGTGTCGTTGACGATCAGCGTGCGCCAACCTTCACGCGCAGCAAGCGCGCTGATGAGCCGACTTTGCGCCGGTTCATCATCGATCAGCATGAGCATGCGTTGCTCTTCATCTGCCATATCGTATCCGCACCCCTAAAACCATCCGGCCAGCTGGCCTTCGGCAGGGCTATAACCAGCGCGGGTAAAGACGGAATTAAGGCTGATTCAATTCATTTTGCGCGTCTCACGCGGGCACAAGGCTTGAGCCTGCGCGCTTCGCAGGATAAGCACGGTGCAAATTTGACGTTCAATGGGGAAAATGATGGCTTCCAACGATATGAAATCGGCAAACAAGACATATTCGAGCTTTATCAGCTCGCTGAAATGGAGTGTTCCGCTGATTGCTTTGATTGCGGCATTCGTCGTTGTGCTGATTGCGCCGTAACCGCTTGATGCGCATTGCGATCCTGAAAGAGCGCGCGACGGGTGAAACCCGGGTCGCGGCCACTCCCGAAACGGTCAAGAAATTCATCGGATTGGGTGCAACGCTGGCGGTGGAGAAAGGCGCGGGCGCGGCCTCGCGATTTTCCGACGCGGATTATCAGGACGCAGGGGCAGAGGTTGGCACAGCCAGCGCCGTAGTTAAGGGCGCGGATATCGTGCTGGGCGTGCAAGCGCCGGATGTGGCCGCTCTGAAAGGAGCCAACAAAGGCGCATGGGTTGCGGCAACGTTTGACCCTTTCCAGCAGAAGGACCGCGTGGCGGATTACGCCAAGGCGGGGCTGGAAGCGTTGGCGATGGAATTCATGCCGCGGATCACGCGCGCACAGAGCATGGATGTGCTGTCCAGCCAATCGAACCTCGCAGGATATAAGGCAGTGATTCACGCGGCGGATACGTATGGCCGCGCCTTCCCGATGATGATGACGGCGGCTGGCACGGTTCAGGCGGCGAAGTGCTTTGTCATGGGCGTGGGCGTTGCAGGCTTGCAAGC
>CAKZSF010000193.1 GCA_937920575.1 uncultured Sphingomonadaceae bacterium
CGCGGTGATAATCTCCGCTGCAACAGGCACCGGATCGCGCGTGTCATGCGGCATGGAGGCGTGGCCACCTCTGCCCGTGACCGTAATCTCGAACTGGTCAGCCGCTGCCAACATCGGCCCAGGGCGTCCGGCAATCACTCCATAGGGGGCACGCGGCATCACGTGCAGAGCGAAGGCCGCATCGGGCAGCGGATCGAGCAAGCCGTCTTCGATCATGAAGCGCGCGCCATGATACCCCTCTTCGCCCGGTTGAAACATAAATTGCACTTCGCCAGCCAGCGAATCGGCTTGACCGGCAAGGATACGCGCCGCGCCCGCCAACATCGCGGTGTGCGCATCATGGCCGCAGGCGTGCATCCTCCCTGCAATGGTCGAGGCGAAATCCAGGCCCGTGTGCTCTTCCATTGGCAGGGCATCCATATCGCCGCGCAGCAACACGCGCCGTCCCGGCTTGGCCCCTTTCAGAACCGCAACCGCGCCGGTCGTCGATGGCCCTTCTCGCCATTCCAGCGGCAAATCCGCAAGCTCCGCCTTCGCTTTCGCCATTGTCAGCGGCGTTTGCAGGCCGAGCTCAGGCTCGCGATGGATCGCGCGTCGCAGAGCCGTGATCCGATCCGATATTTCATTGGCTCTCTCAAGCAGCTCTGCATCGCTCATCGGGTTTCGCTCCGTTGGTCCTTGTTGAGGGTGGAACACTACGCTCAAAGGGCAAGAACGGCCAAGCGAGAAGTTGTGGGTCACAGGCGGCAAACGGGCAAATTGCAAAAGATGCGTGATTCCGCGGCCATCACTCGCTAAGCCGCCCTCGATGGATCGTTCGATTTACGAATTTGACGGCCTGCCGGAGGATTTTGAGCAAGAGCCGATCGAACGTGGCCCGGTGGAACCGCGCCGCGCAGACAGGCTTGTCGGCGTGCTGCGTAACCCGCGCAGCCATCGCAACAAGGGCGAGCATGTCGAACTGCCGGATCGCGCCAAAACTATCTTGGCCGAACCAGCCCATCGCGACGAGATTCCCAATGTGCTGACGGACTTTGCACGCAAGCAAGTGCATTATCTCGTGATCGATGGCGGTGATGGCACTATTCGCGATGTGCTGACAGCAGGAGCGCGTATTTTCGGCGACAACTGGCCAACCCTGATTGTGCTCCCATCGGGCAAGACCAACGCATTGACCGTCGATTTGGGCATGCCGCGCACGTGGTCATTGGCTGATGCATTGGCGGCGATTGAGAGCGGCGGACGGATTGAACGGCAACCAATTGCCATCAAGCCATGCGATGGCCGGTCGGGGCTAGTACAGGGCTTCATCCTCGGCGCGGGGATATTCACGCAAGCGATTGAGGCAGGGCAGGACGCGCATCGCTGGGGCGCGTTCAATTCATTGGCTGTGGCTGTCACTGTTTTCTGGATGGCTCTGCGCGCTTTCTTTGGCGCCAGCAGTAACCCAGTGCGCAAGGGGGCTGCTTTGCAAGTTCGTGCTCGTTTGCGCGAGTCGGGGCAGGCCAGCCCGCTCCCGCATTCGGGGCAAGGCCAACGTGACCGGCGGTTTCTTTTGATTGCCTCCACGTTGGAGCGTTTTCCCTTGGGAATGCAGCCGTTCAGCAATCTGCGCGAAGGCTTGCGCATGGCAGTGCTCGATGCACCAAAGCGCCGCTTGCTGATGGTGCTGCCCATGTTGTTGTTTGGATACCGTGCGAAATGGACCGTGCGAGCGGGCGCTCATCGTTTCTGGGCCGAAGAATTTGAAATGGATATCGGCAATCGTTTCATTCTGGATGGTGAAGCCTTCCCGCCCGGGCGATATCAGGTTGGCAAAGGCCCCAGGCTGAGGTTCGTAACGCCGTGACGCAGGCGCTCGCTGACAGGATTGAAACCAGCCTCGACGCAAAAATTGTCCCGCAAGTCGCGGGGCTGGCACGGTTGCTGGCGCGCGAGAATGGCGAAGCATCGGCGGTGCTGTTCTATGGCTCAAATCTGCGCACTGGCGAATTGGAAGGTGTGCTCGATTTCTACATTCTGCGCGAGGGGCCAAGAGAGCGCGGCATCTGGCCCAGAGTGAGCTATCACGAACGCGAAATCGACGGGCAGATTCTGCGCGCCAAAGTTGCGACGATGAATTTTGCGACCTTCGCTGCTGCAGCCAGAGGCAATTCGCGCGACACCACGATCTGGGCCCGGTTCGTGCAGCCCAGCGCTTTGATCTGGGCGGCAGGTCCAGACCATCGCAGGGCGGTGGTCAATGCGATTATATCTGCGGCGGAAACAGCATCACGGCTCTCTGCCGTGCTTGGGCCAGCGACAGGCACTGCCGATGATTATTGGAGAGCACTGTTCCAATCGACCTATCGCGCTGAATTGCGGGTCGAGAAACCGGGGCGAGAGGATTCAATTCTTGCGGTAAACAAGGATCATTTTGACGGGCTGTTGCCGCTGGCGTGGAGATCGCAAGGCATCAGCTTCGGTTGGAAAGGTGAAAAGCTTTCGCCGCGGATCCCAGAGCGGGAGCAGCGCCGCATTCTGCGTTGGTGGAATGCCCGCAGACGGCTGGGTAAGCCGCTGAATGTTGCGCGGTTGATGAAGGCCAGCACAACATTCGATGGCGCGGCACGCTATGCGGCATGGAAAGTGGAGCGCCACACTGGTGTGCCGGTGGAAGTCACCCCGTGGCGCGAAAAGCACCCGATCCTGTCAGCGCCGGCCGTGTTGTGGCGTGTATGGCGCAAGCGCTAAGTTGGCGACAACGCCTCAGCACCAAACCTTACATATATTTCATGCGGATCGAGATCGACTTGACCCCGCCACCCACTGAAAACGCGGTTTTCTTGTAGCTGGGTTTGCCCAGATTGAAGATGTTGATGCTGGGGTTGTTCGACATGCCCCCGCCATCTTTGCGAATATCAGTCTTGCCGTTGCTGTTGGTGTCGTGGCGGATGGCGATGCCATATGTTCCACTCGCTGGCACTGGCATACAAAAGGTCATCGTCCCGGCGCGCGCGCGTGTTTCGATCCGATTGATCCAGCGGCCCTTTTGCAGCCAGTCGGCTTTTGTGCCGCGATACAGCTGCACGCGCATCTTGCCAGCGGACGATTTCACCCCGCTAACGGTGATACGCACCGCCGGGCCTTTGCCTGCAGAGCATTTGGAAAGAGTGTTGGGTACAGTGTTGCGGAACTGCGCCTGGGCAGGCGCGGCCAAAGCCAGTCCGGCAACGGACACAGCGGCACAGCTTGCAAGGAGAGTTCTGGTCACGGTTAAAGCTCGCTTTCTTGTTCAGTCTCAAAATCTAGGGCGCATCAGGCGAAGGACAAGGTGCGGCACCGTATGGCATACGCATTTCGTCACTCGAAAGTTACTGAACCCCATGTTTTGTAGGCTTTTTATCCGATTCGCTCTGAATGGGTTGTGAATTTGGCCGTGAACCGGTGTTCAGCCTTGTGTCTTGTTGAGACGCCCGGCTTCCATAGAATATTGGTGCTCAGCCAGCTTGGACAGTCCGCTGCGATGGCCGATAATCACCATGGTCAGGCGACCCTTCAGATTTGCGAGCGCGCTGTAGATGGCGTCTTCCGTCGCGCTGTCGACTGCGCTTGTCGCTTCATCCAGTAGGAGTAGCTGTGGATCGCGCAACAACGCGCGAGCAAGAGCGACGCGTTGCCGCTCGCCGCCCGATAGCTGATGGCCGTTGTCACCCACCGGTGTTTCTATGCCCAACGGCAAATCGAACACAAAACCCGCATGGGCAGAAGCCAGCGCCGCATTCAGCTGTGCATCGCTGGCTTCTGGCACGACCCAGCGCAAATTGTCGGCGATGCTTGCGTGGAACAGCACAGGGTCTTGCTGGACATAGGCGACTGCTCGCCTCCATGCGGCTCGATCAGAGGCAGGCAATGCTTTGCCATCAATCACCAGCGCGCCACTGTCCGGCAACAGCAACCCAGCCAAAACATCGGCCAGTGTCGACTTGCCGCCGCCAGAGGCGCCGCTGATCATAACGCATTCGCCCTTGCGTATCGTCATAGACGCTTGCGCTACTGCAGGTTGATTGTCTCGGTATGAGACGGAGACACGCTCCAACGCGATGTGCTTGTCGAATGTGACGGCGCTCGTTGAACGGTTTGTTTCTTCCTGATGGGCACCGCACAGTGCGACCAGCTCGTTGAGCTCGGCCAGAGCAGGGGCTGCATGGCGGCAATCTTGCCAAGCATCGTGCAAGCCGCTCAGCAACATCAGGCAGCGCCCGAACAGAGCCACCAGCGGCACCATAACAAGCGCGCTTTGGCCAAAGCGGAAAACGGCCACCCAGACAAAGCTGGCAAGCAGAAGGGCGCCGAGTATCTGTAGCGCGAGCCGCGCCAAACCGCTCGCTTTGACATAGTCTGTTTGGGCCGCACGCATGGATTGAAAGCTAAGATTGACTCGCTGTGCAGTGTGCGTTTCGCGGCCGAAACTTTTGATTAGACGAAGGCCGGCGAGACTTTCATCGAGCTGCCCGTAAATGTCGCGGAAAGTCGCGTTGAGCTGTGTGCCGAGCCGCTGCGCTCTGCGCCGAAAACCGCGATAAGCGAGCAGGATCAGCCCGCCAATGAGGATCGCTGATCCGGCCAACCAGGGAGAAAGAAGCAGAGCGGCGAACAGCAAAATTGCAATATTGACCGCAATGGCCAAGGCCGAGAGCGCTTGGGAAACGCCATAGCTCAACCGATCGATTGTGGTGATGAGGAGCGCAGAATTGTCGCTTTGTCGCAAGGCGGAAATGGTGCGCCATTCGGCGCCCAACAGGCTCTCGACCGCGCGCTGTCTCAAGCCATCAACAATCGCAATCTCGACCCTGAGCGCGAACAGGCTGTGCCAATATTGCGCAATTGCCCGCGCGGTGATGACGGCCACAAATCCAGCCAGCAACAACAAGGCAGCATGGCTTGTTTGAAGCGCGCTCAACCACTCGCCAAAACCGAAGATCGTCCCATCGCCGATGCCGCTTCCAATCAGTGGCATCATGGGAATGAGCAGCAAGACTCCCACACCCTCGCTCAGTCCCACCACCAGCATCAGCGTCAGCAAAATTGCCATGGTCGCTGACGAGGGAAGGCGAAATAGGTCGCGATAGGTCAAAGGGGGTGGCGCGGTGCTCATTCGTTCCAGCGATTGTTATGACGAACGAACCGTGCTGTCATCAGCGCAATCGGCAAGCCCATTTGCAAGCGATACACCGTGTCATCATCAAAGCGTGGCGCATCGGGCCAAGTGTCGATGCGGTTGAACAACTCCTCAAAATCAAACAGCTCGCGCAGTTCGGCTCGCTCTGAGGCGATTTCCAGTTCACGTCTTATGCCGGGCAAAAGCGGCGTCATCCGCGCGTGCCAGTCCGCATTGTGCATGCCGGCTTTCTGTTCCAGCCTTTGTGCCACTGGCATATGTCCTTGCGACATTGCGCGTGCCAGCCACCGATCTTGTCCATCCCGCGCGAACATATGCGTGGGCAGTGACAAGCAATGCTCGATCAAATGGCGGTATGCGGTTGGGTCGCGCTGGCTGATCCCGTAAATCTGTTCGAAAGCGATCTCGATCTCGCCAGAGCACATATCGCCGCGCGCAAAAATCTCGTCCAGCCATTGGCCTCGGGAACCGATGAAATTGCGCGGGTTGTGCAAGTTGGCTTTCTGCGCTCTGACGTCAACTGCATGTTTGCGCAACGCGTCAGCATTCAGCGCTCCAATCTGTGCATTGGGTGTCTCGATCTTGCGGCCCTTGGCTCTTTGCCAGATCCCCCATAGCCAATCCGGCAAATTGGCCGCGACGCCCATGCGCAGAAAACGCCGCCAACGCGAGGTCGTCGCGACAGTATTGCCAGCCACTTGCCGCCATGCCTCGCCCCAACGGCCAGTGCGCACATATTCGGCAACGGACCAATCGGCTGCGATGCTGAAACTTTGATTGCCATACTCGGCGGAAATCAAGCGGTCGCATCCGGACTTGCGCGCTGCCTCAAACAATCCGTGATACATGCCGATATTGGTCAGACCCGGTGGCGCGCATCCTATGGCTGCAAACACACGATCCCAGTCATCGCCAAAATCGCTGTTCTCATTTGCAATGAATTGCGGGCGGAGTGAGGGATGGCATTTGGCAAATTGGCGAACGCGGCTGGTCTCATTGCCATAACCCCAATTGGGCTCGATGCCGTCCCACTTGCTTGATGGGATGAAGGTGAAGCTGGGCAGCGGTGTGTTATCGCCAAGCATCGCAGCGGTGCGCGCTGCAACGTTGCTGGAATCCAGTCCGCCGGACAGCAGCATGCCAGGGCTGCTTGCGTCTTCAAGGCACGCTTCGATGCCCCGCTTGAGCAAAACCTCGGTCTGCGTGATGGCTTCGTTTGTCGATAGGGAATGATTGATCTTTATCGACTTCGGCTGCCAATACCGGACTGGGCGAGGCGCTTCTTTGGCGCCCTGCAAGTGGACAATCTCGCCCACACCCAGCCGCCAACTGTTTTCGAGCCAGCCATTGTTCTCTGTCAGGTTGAGATAAAGGCTGTCCGCCAAGGTGCGTTGATCGAGTGTGTTGGGCAGTCCTGCGGCCTCCAACAGTCGCGGAACTGAGGCGACAACCAGTGTCTCGTCAATCCATGCCCAATGCAGCGGGCGGCCGCCAATCGGGCTGCGCGCCAGTCTGCATCCGCCGTCTGAGCGTGCCACCACGCCGGCATAATGGCCTACAAGGTGCAGGTCGGCCTGATCACCCCATTGTTCGACAGCGTGAAAATATATCTGCGCTGCCGTTGAATTTTTCCGGATTTCTAAAGCGCTGCATGCGGCCACTCGATCATCGAGCCAGCCATCAAAGAGCACAGCGGTGCCATCGGGCGCTTCGAAAAACGATTCTTCGGCAGAGCGTGATGCTGTGTGCAAATGCCCAATCAGGGCCATCGATCGGGCAGCACCCACCTGCAACACCGAATGTTGCCCAAAAGCACCGATCGCAGA
>CAKZSF010000194.1 GCA_937920575.1 uncultured Sphingomonadaceae bacterium
CGCGCTTCAGCGGAAAGAAAATTGCCAGCGCAATTTGCGCAAAAGGCAAGTGCATCGGCACGATGATTGCGGACTTGGCTATGGAGAGCGTTGAAAACTCGCTCCAATCCATTTCTGCGAGATAGGAGTTTTGCCACGGCAAATGAGCCCCGCGGCGGTCGATCCAGAACGGCTCGCTTTCGTACCGCGCGCAGCGGGCAAGCGGGGAATGCAGGGCAATTCCTCGGTTCTCCCACCAGCGTTCGCCATCCTCGACCCAGCCGAACACGTCGGCGGCCAGAATGGTGCCCTCAGCATCGATCATCGGTTCGTTTGAAGAAATATCGTCGGTCATACAGACCTGTAGACCGACCTCTTGCGCGAGATTTCGAAGAGACTCTGCGGCGACGTGGATATCATCAATCGAGCGTACAGTGACGTCCGACAAAACTTTCCCGAATGGCCGCGACGCAATTTCACTGCTGTCGTTCGCCGCATGAATACTCATCATAAGTGATCGTCTCCCAAACATCTCAACGCGGCGCGTGGCTAGCAGTTCCGGTTGGATATTTCCTCTGCTCACCAATGTGGGAAATGTGCGGAAGTATCGCAAGTTGAAATACCGCTGTGCAGGGTGCGTCTGTTTGGCCGCTCTGGCCTATCTTTGGCGCTATCTCAGGCGCACCGCCGACCCATCGAGATCACCAATTTCGAACTGTCGCCAATTGCGTCCGTCATTTGACTGAGGCCGAAAATTGCTAGTGTTGCTGACAATCTTTATCGACTGTGGAAGCAAAGAGAGACTTGCTGTTTTGATCCGATTTAAGGAAACGCACCGCCCATGATGGATAAGCCCGAGAATATTCGCCCGAGCGAAGGCTACATGACTGAAGAGCGTCAGATGATCCAGCAAATGGCGCGCGACTTTGCGATGAATGAAGTGCTGCCGGTGGCCAATGCGCTTGATCCAGAGAAAGGCGAAATCCCGCAAGACTTGATCGACCGGATGGGCGAGCTGGGTTTCTTCGGCATTCTGATTCCCGAGCGACTGGGCGGGCTGGGACTGGGTTTCTTCGAGTATTGCCTGGTGGCGGAGGAACTGAGCCGCGCATGGATGAGCGTCGGCTCGATCATTGCGCGCGGCAACATGTTCTACAAATCGATCCCTGCACGTGATGATGCAGAACGCGATGCGAAGACTCGCCTGATGGCCAAGGGGCAATATTTGGGCGCGTTTTCCATGTCAGAGCCGAACGCCGGGTCGGACATGTCGAGCATCGGATGCCGCGCTGTTCGCGATGGTGACGAGTGGGTGGTAACTGGTAGCAAATACTGGTGCACCTTTGCCGACCGGGCCGATTTTATGCAGGTGATCTGCCGCACCTCGACCGATCCGGATGCTCCGCGCTGGGCGGGGCTGACCGCGATCCTGTTCGAGAAACCGCGCGGGGAGTTTCCCAAAGGTGTCTCCGGCCATGCAATCCCCAAGATCGGCTATCACGGCTGGAAGACCTTTGAACTCGCCTTTGACGAAGCGCGCACGCCCGTGTCCGACTATGGCGAAGAAGGCGGCGCCTTCAAAGCCATCGTCAGCGGGCTGGAAGGGGCAAGAGCGCACACGGCTGCGCGCTCCATTGGCCTGGCGCGTGGCGCGTTGGAAGATGCGATCGAATACGCCAAATCGCGCGAGCAATTCGGCCAACCAATTGGCAATTTTCAAGCAATCCGATTCAAGATTGCGACCATGGCAACCGAAGTCGAGGCCGCACGGCAATTGCTCTTTTTCGTGTGCCACGAGCTCGACAATGGCAGACGCTGCGAGAAGGAAGCGGCGATGGTCAAATACTACGCCGCCGAAATGGCCGAGCGGGTAACGAGCGAGGCACTGCAGATTCTGGGCGGGGCGGGCTACACCACGCTGTATGCCGTCGAACGGCACTGGCGCGACGCGCGCCTCACGAAGATTTTCGAAGGCAGCTCCGAAATCCAGCAACGGATCATCAGCGATGCCCTGCTGGGTCGCGAAGGGCGCAGCTAAGCGGCTGGTTCAGCCTCTGGTTCCGCAACAGGCGGCGGCGGAGTGCGCTTTCCACGCCATCCACCGTCAATCAGCAGATACAGCACAGGGGTTACGACACGCGACAGCATGGTCGAGGACACCAATCCACCGATCAGCACCCAAGCCAGCGGCGAATAGAGCGCTGCGCCGCCCAGGGCGAGAGGCATCAGCCCGCCAATTGCGGTTACCGCGGTTAGCAGCACGGGAAGGAAGCGGATTTCGCCCGCCTGCTCAATCGCTTCGCGCAGTTCAACGCCTTCGTCCTGCAATTGCCGTGTGAAATCAACGAGCAACACCGAGTTCTTAATCTCGATCCCGATTAAGGCAATGAAACCGATAATCGCGGTGTAGCTTAGAGAGTTACCCGTCAGGTAGAGCGCGATCAGGCCGCCGAACATGCCGAGCGGTATGACCCCCAGCGAGATCGTGACCAGCCGCATATTGCCAAATTCGATTGTGAGCACGATCAGCACCGCGAAGAAAGAGAGCAGCGCGATTTGACCAATCCCGTCAAAGCTTGCCGCGCTTGCCTCTGCTTCCCCTTGGACGATGACGGAATAGCCGGGTGGAAACTCAATTTCGTTCACGCGGTTCAGGGCTTCCTCGTTTACGCGCGAAATCAGGAAGCCGGCAGTCACTTCGGCGGTGACTGTGGCGCTGCGTTGCAAGTCTAGCCGTTCGATCTGGGCGGGAGTCGAAACCAGTTCAGGCGAAGCAATCTGGTTGAGCGGGATTGCTGCGCCTGTTCGCGTCGGGACGTAGATTTTCTCTAGCTCCTCAATATCGCGGCGGTCATTGCCCGGCAGGCTAACCACGACATCGTAGGAATCGCCTTCCTCATCGCGCAATTCCGCTGCAGGCTGCCCTTCCAACGCTAGGCGGATGGCTTGGCGTGGAATGCCGGGTGCGACGTTCAGTGAAGCCGCTTTTTCCAAATCGAGTCCGATATCGAGATCAACCCGGTCAATCGCGAGGGAATTGCGCACGTCGCGCGCACCCGGCGTATCCCGCACCACGCGTTCCATCTCGCTGGCCAGTTGTTTGAGCTGTTGAAGCTCTGGCCCGACCACAGAAAATTCGATTGGCGCATCAATCGGCGGCCCGTTGGTGAAGGGTGCAATCACGAATTGTGCGTCGGGTATGACGGACAGGCGCTCGCGCAATCGTTCGATCAAAGCAGGCCCGTCTGTCCTGTTCCACCCGTCGACCGTGACAAGAATTTGCCCGAAATTGGACTGCGTGTCGCGGCGTGGCTTGTTGTAGAATATCTGCGGGTTGCCTGCGCCAGTGTTGTCAAAGCGGCCCGAAACCATCTCTTCTTCTGCAACGATCGCGCTGGCTTGGCGAATGATGCGGTCGGTTTCCTCCACGGATGATCCCTCGGTCGCCTCCACATCGATCACGAAATAGGGCGCGTCAGCGGGGGGGAAGAAGCTGAGCCCGATGGCGGGGACCAGCGCGAAAGAGCCCGCCACCAAAGCCACAGCGATCATCAACGTGCGCTTGGGCGCATCCAAAGCGCGGTGCAGGATCGGACGGTAAAATCCATGCACGCCCTTGTTCACAGCACGCAGGATTGCGTTGCCTTCCGGATCATCCTCGCGATCCAACAGGCGGCTGGCAAGGAAGGGAATGATAGTGAGTGCAACCAGCAAAGATCCGGCGACCGAGGTGATCACTGCCAACGGCAAAGAGCGTGTAAACTTGCCAGCGCCTTCTGGCAGGAAGACCAATGGCAGAAATGCGAATATCAGTACCGCTGTGGTGCCGATCACGGGTATCATGATCTGCTTGGTGCCAGCTATGGCCGCAGTGGTTCGATCCATCCCTTGGCGCATTTTTCGCGCCACATTTTCCACCACCACGATGGAATCATCCACCACCAGCCCGAGCGCGAGGATGAAGCCTGATACCGCCAGTTGGTTGAGCGTGAATCCTGCCGTGCCCATAGTCAGCACGCCAATGCCCAATGAGAGTGGGATCGAGATTACCACGACGATGGCGGCGCGCGGACCAAGCGGCAGCAGCGTGAAAACCACGAGGGTCAGAGCGATACCGAAATCACGCGTCAACACACCGATGACACGCTCAATATCTTGCGCCTGATCAAAAGCGACGCTCAATTCCATGTCTGGGGGGAGCGTTCCCTTAAATTCGTCAAGTCGTTCAACCAACCGATCGCGCACTTCGATAGCGTTGGCACCGTCCTTCTGCTCGACCGTGACGAACAGCGCGCGTTGATCGTTAGCGCGGGTGATATGGTTTCGCGGGGGATCGACCCATTCGACCGAAGCTATGTCGCTGACGCGCACAACCGCACCGTCGTTTGAACGTACCGCAACTTGCCTGATTTGCTCCAGATCGCTGAACGCGCCACCGGCTTCGATGTTGAAACGGCGCGCGCCAGAATGGATTTCGCCCGCTGGGAGGTCAGCTCCCGCAGAGCGGATTGCGTCCGCTACTGCCGTCGCTGGCAAACCGAGTTCGGTAAGCCGCCCGCTGTCCAGCCCCACTTGGACCTGTGATCGTTCGAGGCCCCAAATTTCAGTTTCTCTTACATCGATATCGCCGTTGAGCGTGTCGCGCAGGTCTTCGGCGTATTTCTCCATCCGGCGAAACGATGCGCCCTCGCTGGTCAGGGCCATTTGCAAGAGCTTGGCTTCGGTCGGACGAATGCGGCGAAACTCGATTCCGGCAATGCTGTCTGGCAAAGTGTCCCGGATGGCCGAGACTTCGCGAACCACTTCGTCGAAATTCTCTTCCGCGTCGCCATCCCAATCGAACTCGGAGAAAATGACGGCAATCCCGTCCGTAGATGTTGAATTCAACTCTTCGATATCATCAAGGCCGCGCATCGTCTCCTCGATAGGGCGCGCAATGGTTTCCTCGATCTCGCGCGCATCTGCGCCGGGCTGTGCGACCACAATCACGACCGCCGGAACGTCAAGATGCGGATCAACGCTGCGCGGAATGCTCATAAATGCATTGAAGCAGAGCAGCGCCAGAAAAATGGTCAACAGCAGCGTCAGCGTGCTGCGCTTAACTGCAAATTCGACAATGTTCATGGACGCGCGAGCCGAATGAGTGAGTCTGGTTTGATCCGGTCAATGCGCGAGACGATGATCTGGTCACCCTCTGCAATTCCGCCAGAAATTAGCGCGCTTTCACCATCGATCCGCTCGATTGTAACAAGCTGCAGCGCGGCGGTGAGATTTCCGTCATTTTCCTTCGCCAGATAGACGAAGCCTTCGCCCGCCCGCGCGTCGAAAATGGCCATTGCTGGGATGGCGGTTAGCTGATCACTCGCACCGCCGTCGGCCAGCACAATTTCGACCTTGCCGAC
>CAKZSF010000195.1 GCA_937920575.1 uncultured Sphingomonadaceae bacterium
TCCGCCTCCATCGCGCGGCGTTCGGTCACGCTGATGGCATCGCAAATTTTGCCAAGATCATCGCGATCCTTGTCCAACAGTCCCGAAGTTGGCGGCAATGGTGCTTTGGCTTTGGGTTGTTCCAGCCGGTAAGCATCAACGAGTGAGCGGTGCACCAGCAGATCGGCATAGCGCCGGATCGGCGAGGTAAAATGCGCGTAAGAACCCAGTGCAAGGCCGAAATGCCCGGCATTCTTCGGGCCGTAGTAAGCTTGCGTCTGGCTGCGGAGCACCGCCTCCATCAACTGCGCCTTTTCCGCCTCTTCAGTGACTTGGCCAAGCATCCGGTTGAACAGGCCTGGGGTAATAACCTGGCCGAGCGCGAGCTTTTTGCCCAAGCTGTCGAGATAGTCGCGCAAGGCAATCAGCTTTTCACGGCTGGGCGTCTCATGCACACGATAGACAACGGGCGCAGCCTTCGCCTCCAGAGCTTTCGCGGCAGCAACATTGGCCGCGATCATAAAGTCCTCAACAACGCGATGCGCATCGAGCCGCTCGCGCACTGCAATCTCTGCAATTTTGCCTTGCTCATTGAGCATGACGCGGCGTTCGGGGAGATCAAGATCAAGCGGATCACGCGTCGCACGCGCATCGGCAAGCGCGCGCCAGCATTCCCAAAGGTTGAGCAGCTCCTGCTCCGCCGAACCATCGTCAATTCGTGCCTGCGCATCTTCATACGCAATGTTGCCAGACAGCCGCACAATCGCACGGGAGAACCGCCAATCTTTTACGATGCCTTCGCCAGAAATATGCAAGTGGCAGACCATCGCAGCGCGGTCTTCGTCCGCCTTGAGCGAGCAAACGTCTGTGCTCAGCACTTCGGGCAGCATAGGCACGACACGATCAGGGAAATAGACGGAGTTGCCCCGCTTGCGCGCTTCCCGGTCCACCTTACTGCCGGGCCGCACATAGAAGCTGACATCGGCAATCGCGACCAGTGCTTTGAAACCGCCCTTCCCGTCCGGCTCCGCCCAAATTGCATCATCGTGATCGCGCGCATCGGCAGGATCGATGGCAACGATCGGTAAGTGCCGCAGATCCTCGCGCTTCTCTTCGCTGAGCGGCAATTTTGCGGCCGCCTCTGCCTCGACGAGTGCATCTTCGGGCATATCGACCGGGATGCCATGTTTGTGGATCGCGATCAGGCTAAACGCTTTGGGAGCGAGCGGATCGCCCAGCAATTCAGTAACATTCACGCCCGCGCGCGGCGAACGACCTGCAGGTTCCGCTAAGACCAGCTGCCCGGCCTCCGCATTGCCCAAATCCTTAATCTGCGCCGAGTTGCGGATGCGTTTATCGACCGGGGTAAGCCATGCCTTGCCTGCACCGTCTATCTCGACCACGCCCAGCATGCTTTCCTGCCGGTCAGGCAGGATTTTCATAGGGTGCGCCTGCCAGCCATTGGCAGTCTCTTCTGTGCGCGCCAGGACCCGAGCATTGCGCTTGATCGCCCCACCGCGTTTGCGGTCGATCAGGCGAATACGCGGAGGCGGCGTGGCATCATCAGGCTGCCAGCTTTCAGGGATGGCGATCGCCTCGCCATCCTCAATATCGACCACCCGCAAGACAGTGACTTTCGGCACCCCGCCCATTCGGTGGTACGCGGTGCGTTTGCCATCGATCAGGCCTTCCTCAGCCATATCCTTCAGCAAGGCTTTGAGGCCGATCTTTTCCTGTCCCTTTAGGCCAAAGGCGCGCGCAATCTCACGTTTCCCTGCTGGCTTGTCAGAGCTTCCGATAAACTCGAGAATCTGCTCACGGGTGGGCATGCCTTGGGGCACGCTCCGTCGATTGCCGGATTTGGAGCGGCGCGGGTTTGGTGCTTTTGTCATGCCATTGCGCTTATGGGCCAACCGCGTTTTGCGGCTTAGGCAACGGAGCGAATGCTCCGGCCGGCACGGCGCTGGCGATCGGGCTTTCAAAGCCGCCCTCACCCACAGAGGAAACGCCAAACAGCCAGTCGTCACCGCGAACCCCGTCCAGAACCTTCTCAGTCTCTCCGGTCACGGCAACGGGGCGCTCTTCCCACGCGCCCTCATCGGTGCGCCGGCGATAGATGCGATAGCCTGTGGCACCGTCGACGGGCTCCCACTTGATCTCGGTAAAGGTTCGCACCGCCGCTTGCGCAACAGGGGCTGGCGGCATGGGCGTTTTGCTCAAGAGGTCAATCGCACGCACATTCAAATGCGTGACTTTGGCGAGATAGTTGAAATCCATCTCCTCCGGCGTGTCGCCATAGGTGACACCATCCTCAGTCCGCAGATCCTGATGCTGATGCTCATAATCCTCCACCGCTACTGAAAAGCGGACAGCAGGATAACCAGCCTCAAGGAACGGAATTTGATCGCCGCCCCGCCCCATACGGTCGGTGCGCCAAATTTGCCGAACGTTGAGGCCACCTTCAAAATCATCAGCGAGGCTATCAATCCATCGCGAGAGATTGCGGCTTGGGCTGTCATTTTCACCACCATTGCGCCTTTGTGCGGCGCGCACGCTGTCAGTCAGGTCTGCGCGCGGCCCTTCGGAAAAAACGCGCACATTCGCACCATCGCAATATCCGTCCGAGCCGCAGCTGTTTCCGACAACGTCATTGTTGAGGACCGCTTTAACGGTATAGCCCTGTTCCTTGACCCACTTGGCCAGAATCCGTCCACCATACAGCCCTTGCTCCTCGCCGGACAGGAGCGCGTAGATGATCGTCGTGGGGTAGCGGTTCTGCGAAAGAACGCGTGCGGATTCCAGGACCAGCGCGCTGCCCGATGCGTTGTCATTCGCACCCGGTGCGTCATCGGTCGCATTCAGAACATCGGTCACTCGGCTGTCGATGTGACCCTGTACGATGATCACTTCCTTCGGGCGTGTGGAACCGATCTGAATCGCAACCGAGTTTTCGACTCTTGTTGGTTCGGCAATGCGTCGTCCCTGCACCGTATCGCCAACTCTCACGACAGTGAGACAGCCATCGCATTTTGCATTCATCGCCTGGAATTCGCGGTCAACCCAATTGAGCGCCGCGCCGATCCCGCGGAATGGGTCGTCTTGTGATGACAAGGTGTGTCGTGTGCCAAACCCAACCATTGATTCGACATCAGACTGAAGCCGCTTCTCAGAAACTTCGATCGCCGGATCGGCCTGAGCAAAAGCAGGGGATGACGCGGCAATCAGGGCCGCAGTTAGAAAAGTCTTGCGCATGACCAGCCTTGTCGCGGCTTTTCGCCGCAATCTCAAGAGGCAAGCCCGACCGCGCGCTTAATATGCCCGCGCCACCAGGATCCGCTCTACAGCCGCCTCGCCAGTAAAAATGCAAGTGCCATCCGCCTGTTCCGATCCTTTGGGAACGTTGCGCATGGTCAGCTTGTGGGCCTTTAGCTGTTCTTCAACCGCTTCCAGCCCTGCCCCGCTCGGCTTGCTCCACTGGACTTCGACCCAACCGGGATATTTGCCGTTGCTGGCGAAAAAATCTGAAACCGCTTCCATGCTCGTCAGTCCACGCGTGATGTTCGCATCGCGGCGCTCTGCCGCTTCGTTGAACATCGATTTCTGAATGTCTTCAATCAGCGCAGGCATATTCTCTGCCGCCTCGTCGCGCGAGGGTGTTGCGTAGTCCACTCTCCCCGTCTCAGCGTTCCAGAGCTTGTCGCGCCGCAGCAAGCTGACCACGCCGTTGTCCATGTCGCGGCCGCCGACTTCGATGATCACCGGCGCGCCCTTGCGGACATAGTCCCAACGCTTGGCCGCAGCTTTGCCAGGGCGGGTATCCAGCAGAACACGAATCTTCTCACCCATTGCAAATTGCGCGGCGATTTTCGCGCGCAGTTCTTCGCAATAGTCGATCAACGCATCGTCGCCATCCTTGCCCCGCAACATGGGGAGGATAACGACCTGACGCGGTGCGATACGCGGCGGCACGCGGAGGCCGTCATCGTCTCCATGAGTCATGATGACCCCGCCGATCAAGCGCGTGGAAACGCCCCAACTGGTGGTGTGACAATGCTGCTCCGTGCCTTCACGGTCCTGATATTTGATGCCAGACGCCTCGGCAAAGTTGGTGCCGAGATAATGCGACGTACCTGCTTGCAATGCTTTACCGTCTTGCATCATGGCCTCGATCGACCACGTTTCAACCGCACCGGGGAAGCGCTCATTCTCTGGTTTCTCGCCCGCGATCACAGGCATCGCCAAATCTTCCTCAGCGCAAGCCCGATAGACCTCGAGCATACGCAGCGTGTGCTCTTTCGCATCCTCTGCGGTTTCATGCGCGGTATGGCCTTCCTGCCAAAGGAACTCGCTGGTGCGCAGGAACATCCGCGTGCGCATTTCCCAGCGGACAACGTTGGCCCACTGGTTGGTCAGCAGCGGCAAGTCGCGCCAGCTTTGCACCCAGCGTGCCATCGCATCGCCAATGATTGTCTCTGAAGTCGGCCGCACTACCAGCGGCTCTTCCAGCTTTGCTTCGGGATCGGGCACCAGTCCGCCGCCCTCACCAGCAATCAGCCGGTGGTGCGTCACCACTGCCATCTCTTTGGCGAAGCCTTCGACGTGTTCAGCCTCTCGTTCAAAATTCGCGAGCGGAATGAAGATCGGGAAATAGCAATTGTCGTGACCGGTGTCTTTGATCCGGTCGTCCATCAGCCGCTGGATGCGTTCCCAGATGCCATAGCCCCATGGCTTGATCACCATACAACCGCGCACGCCCGAATCCTCGGCCATGTCGGCCGCTGAAATCACTTCCTGATACCAGGTCGCGAAGTCGTCTTCGCGCTTAACATTCAATGCGTGGCGTATCTCTGCCATTGGGTCAGCCTATCAAATTGGAATTTTGGCGAGCGCTTTGGCGCGGCGCCCATTGTTGTCGAGTGTTGGCGTTTCTTACTTGGAAAGCTCGTCGAGCTTTTTTTGCATCGCCGCCATTTGGGCCTTCATTTCGGCGAGCTCGTCATCACCGCCTGATGAAGCCGGCGGCTTTGGCTTTGCGCTGTCCGGCATGAATGCGCTGATCGCGCCTTGCAGCATCGCCATGTTGTTTTCGTGCACCTTGGCCAATGCTGAAGGGCCCATTGCTCCCTCGAACAGGCCTTTGATCTTGCCCTGATTATCACGAAAATTCTTCATCGACGCTTGCAGATAGTGCGGCATGAGTGATTGCATCGAATTGCCATACATTGCGATCAGATCACGCAGGAAGCTGACGGGCAGCATTTGTTCGCCGCCACTTGATTCCTCATCCATGATGATTTGCGTCAAAATAGAATGGGTGATGTCATCACCCTTCTTCGCGTCGATCACTTGGAATTCGACATCGTCGCGCACCATCGTGGCGATATCTTCCAGCGTAATATAGCTGGATGTATCCGTGTTGTAGAGCCGCCGGTTAGCGTATTTCTTGATAATGATCGGCCCGTCGCCGCTCTTTTTCCCCACAGCTTTCGTCCTTTAAGTTCGACCCAAAATTGTGCATTAGCACCTGCAGTATGTGCAGTGCAACATCGCAGCATGACGGAAGCGTCTATCTTGTTGCGCGGAGCCTAGGACCAAGGCCGGTCAATAGTTCGTATTGCGACATTCCAGACTGATCCGCCGCATCGAGCAGATGCCACGGTATGTCGACCCAATCGCCTTCATGGAGCGCCTCTGCAGCGGTCAGATCGACCACGATCATATCCATCGAGACCCGTCCGAGCACAGGCAAACTTTGCCCCTTGTAAGTCACTTTACCAATGCCCGACCAACACCTCAGATACCCATCCGCATAGCCCAGTGAAATCACACCGACCCGCATCGTCTGGCTTGCTGTGAAGGTAGCGTTGTAACCAACGCTGTCACCCGCTGACAGTTGACGCGTTTGAATGATTGCGGCCTGCAAATGTGCAACCTGTCGCAGGTCTGGTGCCATTTCTGGACGTGGGACACCTCCGTAGAGCGCCAGTCCGGGGCGTGTGATGTCGAAGTGGTAGTTAGCCCCCAACGCGATTCCGGCGCTGTTGGCCAGACTGAGATACTTGTACCGCACCGCGTTGGTGGCATCCGCGAAACGCGCAAGCTGCACACCATTCAAGGCGCTGTCCTCATCGGCGCTGGCCAAATGCGACATCAGCAAGTCGACCTCAAGCTGTGCCACTAACGGCTCGGCAACCTCGTTTGGCGACAGCCCCAACCGGTTGATCCCGGTATCGATCATTGCATCACAAGGCCCACCGCCAGCATCCAGCCACAACTTAGCCTGGTGCAACGAATTGATCGTAGGCTTGGCTCCGACTGATTTCGCATATGCACAATCTTCACCCGTCAATGGGCCGTGCAAGACAGATATCTGAGCAGGCGCAACATAACGTGCGACAGCCTCGACCTCGCTCCAATGCGCAACAAAGAAATTTCGGCACCCTGCATCGACCAAGGCCGGCACGCATATGTCGATGCCCAATCCATAGGCGTCCGCCTTCACTGCTGCGCCAGCGCGGGCCGCGCCGGACATAGTGTTCAGCGCTTGCCAGTTTTCAGCCAGCGCATCTGTGTCGACGGTTAGCCGAAGGGTGGGCGGCGGAGGTTCAGACGTCATCCTTGAAGTCTTTCGGAGGTCCGCCCTCTAGGCCCCACATGGCCACCAACAGACCAAAGCCAACCACAATGATGGTGTACCACAGACCGGAATAGATATTGCCCGTGCTCGCCACAATCACACCCGCAATCAGCGGTAAGAACCCGCCCAGATACCCTGCGCCGATGTGATAGGGAATCGACATCGAGCTGTAGCGAATTTTGGGCGGGAACATCTCTGACAAGAGCGCGGCGACCGAGCCGTATGTCAGTGCCGAAAGCATCCCCAGTCCCAACAAAATTCCGACGATGCCCAAGATGTTGGCCATAGGGGGAGTCTGCGGTTTGAAGTCAAAGCCGCGCTCGGTCAGGCCATCTTGGATGGCACCACGCAAGGCAGCTCCATCGTCGAAAAGATCTGGTGAGAGGTCAATTTCTTGATCTCCCGCCTTCAGGCTGATCGTTTCTGCGGAGGCCAGTTCGTAAGGCACGCCGTTCGATGTGAGAACCTCCAGAACCCGTCCGCATTGCGTTTGCTCGCGATTGAACAACTCGGCGAAGGGATCGGTCGAACATGCCGGCCCCGCGACAGCCACAGGGGTTGTCTTTGCCGCCCTCTCAAGACCCGGGTTGGCAAGGCTTCCCATCGCCCAAAACGCCGGGAACAGCAGCAGCAGGGATAGCACAGCACCGATGATGATCGGCCGTTTGCGGCCAATCCGGTCAGACCATTTCCCGACAATAATATAGAACGCCATCGATAGACCACCTGCGAGCAGCATGATCCATTCCACGACTTCGGGGTCGATTTTCATTGGGCCGCGCAAGAATGACAGGCTGGAGAAGAACGCCGTGTACCAAATGGTCGTCAAAACACCGGTGATCCCGAACAGCGCCACAAAGATGCGTTTCGGATTGCCGGGGTAAGTCAGGCTTTCGATAAACGGGTTGCCGGATGTCTCACCCGCCTCTTTCATGGCAGTAAACACGGGGCTCTCAGAGAGCTTTAACCGCATCCACAGTGAAATTCCTAGCAGCGCAATCGAGAGCAAGAACGGAACACGCCATCCCCATTCAACAAACGCTTCCTCGGGTATCAACAGACGGCAAACAATCACTACGATGATCGAAAGAACGAACCCGCCGACAACACTCGCCTGGATAAAGCTGGTAAAGAAACCGCGCTTTTCAGGGGGAGCATGCTCAGCGACGTAGATCGCCGCTCCGCCATATTCACCGCCCAAGGCTAAACCCTGCAGAATGCGCAGAAATATGACGATGAGCGGTGCGGCCATACCAATTGTATCAACCGTTGGAATCAAACCGACGCCCGCGGTAGCAATTCCCATCAGGGTAACCGTGACAAGGAACGTGTATTTGCGCCCCAGTTTGTCCCCCAGATAACCAAACAATATCGCCCCAATCGGACGGAAGGCAAAACCAACTGCGAAGGTTGACCAGACGAGCAACAGTCCGAGCGTCTCATTGTCAGTCGCGTAAAACGCGTCCTTCAAAATATACGCCAGCGTTCCATAGATAAAGAAATCATACCATTCGAACACGGTGCCTGCCGAAGAGGCACCAATGACCAGTTTGACGTCGTTCTCTGTGGGTTCGCCGCTCGCAGTGTCCGCGTTGCTTGCCATATCTCACTCCCCGTTATCGTGTGGCACTGTTAGCGATGCTG
>CAKZSF010000196.1 GCA_937920575.1 uncultured Sphingomonadaceae bacterium
TAGGCCTGCGCCAGCCCGTCAGGGTTCGCCTGAACCGTGTAACTGATCGAAATGCCCCATTGGCTACCATCGCCCAGCGTACGCTGGAATTGTTCTGAATCGTGCGGCGTGGTGATGATCAAAATCTCATCGATCCCCGCCAGCATCAGCACGGTCAGCGGGTAATAGATCATCGGCTTGTCATAGATTGGCAGCAGCTGCTTCGACACGCCGATGGTGATCGGGTGGAGCCGCGTGCCGGAGCCGCCCGCCAGAATGATGCCTTTGCGTTTGGTCATGCGATCTCGTCCAGTTCGGTCAAAACGTCAGTCAGCGCCACGCGCCAATCGGGTTGCACCACTCCAAACACGGTTTGGGTGACTTGGCAATCCAGCCGCGAATTGAGCGGGCGGGTAGCCGGGGTTGGGAATTCACTTGTGGGAATTGGATTGACCGTCATCGCGCGGCCAGCCTGAGCGAAGATCTCGCTCGCAAAGCCATGCCAGCTGACATCGGGTGCGCCGCTGAAATGGTACGTCCCCGCCTTTGACGGGTCCGCGATCAATTGTTCTGCGATAGTCAGGCAAGCCTTGGCCAGATCGCGCGCAGGCGTTGGCCCGCCAATCTGGTCAGCCACGATGTTCAACGTATCGCGATCCTCTGACAATCGTAGCATCGACTTCACAAAGTTTGCCCCGTGTGCGGAAAACACCCAGCTGGTGCGCAGATTGACGTAGCATCCACCCGCAGCCGCGACACCCAGTTCGCCGACCAGTTTGGAGCGGCCATAGGCGTTGATTGGGCCGGTTGCGTCATCGGGCTTCCAACGTGCTTCGCCATCACCAGCGAACACATAGTCGGTCGAAACATTGACCAACGGAATGCCCAGCGCTGCACAGGCCTTAGCCATCGCGGTCGGCGCGCCGCCATTGATCAGCGTTGCGAGCGCCTCTTCCTCTTCTGCACGATCGACCGCCGTGTAGGCCGCCGCGTTGATCACTGCGATTGGTTTGTGTTTCTGAATGGCAGCTGCTGCATCGGCAGGTTTGGACAAGTCCACATCGTCGAGGCCAAGATGCAAGCAATTGGCCAAGCTCTCTAGCTCGTTGGAAAGCTGCCCATCCTTGCCGAAGACAAGCATCGTCATTGGCCGGCCTTCGCCTTGTCGCCCGTGCCCAAACGTTCGCCCACACCTTTACGGTCAAGCAGCGGACGCCACCATTCTTCGTTCTCGAGATACCAGCGAACGGTTTTCTCCAGCCCTTCCTCAACCGTGACCGAAGGGCGCCAGCCCAGCTCGTCACGAATGCGAGAGGGGTCAATCGCATAGCGCGCATCATGGCCCGGACGGTCTGTGACGAAGGTGATCAAATCGGCGTAAGAGCCGCTTTTGGCGGGCTGCACCTTATCGAGAATAGCGCAGATGTTCTTCACTAGCTCCAGATTAGTGGATTCGTTCTCGCCGCCAATATTGTAGCTGCGCCCGACCGCGCCCTTCTCCACCACTAACAGCAATGCATCGGCGTGATCCTCAACATACAGCCAGTCGCGAATGTTCGAACCATCGCCGTAAATCGGCAACGGCTTGCCCGCCAGCGCGTTCAGGATAACCACTGGAATCAGTTTTTCCGGGAAGTGATACGGCCCGTAATTGTTCGAGCAATTGGTCAGCACCACGGGCAACCCATAGGTCTCGTGCCAAGCGCGAACGAGGTGATCAGAACTGGCTTTGGATGCCGAATAGGGGCTGCGCGGATCGTAGGCCGTGTCTTCCGTAAACATCACCGATTTGTCATCGGGCAGCGATCCGAAAACTTCGTCGGTCGAGATATGGTGGAAGCGGAAGCCCTCTGGCTTGCCCTGTTCCTCCCAATATTTGCGCGCCACATCCAGCATATTGAAGGTGCCGGTGATGTTGGTCTCAATAAAGTCAGCCGGGCCATCGATAGAACGGTCAACATGCGATTCCGCCGCCAGATGCATCACCGCATCAGGCTTGTGCCTTGCGAAAACTGACTCCAGCGCCGCGCGATCACGGACATCGGCTTGTTCAAACGCGTAAAGCGGGCTCTCCGCCACCATCGCAACATTGGCAAGGCATGCGGCGTAGGTCAGCGCATCGACATTGACGACTTCATACCCGCGCTCAACCGCGAGGCGTATCACTGCCGAGCCGATAAAGCCCGCGCCGCCGGTAACCAGAATTTTCATGCGTTTTCTTCCCTGCCAGAGGACCAAACAAAGGGGCTTTCGAAATCGGCGAGTGTGGGCGCGACCGCGTCTTTCTCACTCAAGACCGCCTCACCAATGTCAGGCCATTCAATTCCGACCTCGCTATCGTTCCATATCAATGCACCTTCAGTTTCAGGCGCGTAATAATCCGAGCATTTGTAGACGATCTCGCTATCGGGTTGCAGCGTGGCGAAACCATGCGCAAAACCGACCGGCACATAGAGCTGCACGCCATTGTCGGCGCTCAATTCGGCCCCAACCCATTGGCCGTAAGTGGGGCTGCCCTTGCGGACATCCACGGCAAGGTCAAAGATCGCACCGCGCCCGCAGCGAACCAGCTTGGCTTGCGCGTGAGGCGGTGCCTGAAAATGCAGGCCGCGCACTGTTCCCACCTGCGCTGAGAGCGAGTGGTTATCTTGTACGAAATCATCGGTGATGCCCGCCTCTGCATAGGCACGCGCGCTGTAAGTTTCGGCGAAAAATCCGCGGTGGTCGCCAAATCGGCGCGGCGTGATTTTCAGCACATCGGGGATGGCCAGTTTATCTACTTGCATGATGGGCGTTTCGCGCTCTCAGCTTTCAATCGCCGCAATTCCGAGCCGCTTGGTGACTGCGCCCGAATCCGCTGTGTGCGATTCTGGTGGGGTTCGCTGGAGCCTCTATCCGATGCGTGTGATGTTTTAAAGTCTGGCGTTGCCGCCAGTGAGCAGCCTCACGCGCCCTTCATAACCGGGTCATCCGCCATCACGATCAGATCAGCGCGCACCATCTCGCGCGCCAGTTCCTCAACACTGGTCTCATGCTCCCAGCCGAGCACTTCGCGTGCCTTGGTGGGATCGCCCAGCAGCAGCTCGACTTCGGTCGGGCGGAAATAGCGCGGATCGACTTCAATCAGACATGTGCCCGTCTCGGCACAATAGCCCTTCTCGTCGACGCCTTGGCCTTTCCATTCCAGCGTCACACCAGTTTCGGCAAAGGCCCATTCCACGAACGTGCGAACCGGCGTTGTAACACCGGTTGCCAGAACATAGTCATCGGCGTTTTCCTGCTGCAGCATCATCCACATACCGCGCACATATTCCTTGGCATGGCCCCAGTCGCGCTGCGCATCCAGATTGCCGAGATAGAGCTTGTCCTGTTTGCCAAGCTTGATCGCGGCGGCGGCGCGGGTGATTTTGCGCGTCACAAATGTCTCTCCGCGCAGCGGGCTTTCATGGTTGAACAGAATGCCATTGCTGGCGTGCATGCCATAGGCCTCGCGATAATTCACGACGATCCAATAGGCGTAGAGTTTCGCGGCAGCATAGGGGCTGCGCGGATAGAAGGGGGTGGTCTCGCTTTGCGGCGTTTCCTGCACCAGACCGTAGAGTTCGGAGGTGGATGCCTGATAGAATTTGCAGCTGTTCTCCATGCCCAGAATGCGGATCGCTTCCAGCAACCGCAACGTGCCCACCGCATCTGAATTCGCCGTATATTCCGGCGTTTCAAAACTGACTTGCACATGAGACTGGGCAGCGAGATTGTAGACTTCTGTGGGCTGTGTTTCCTGCACGATCCGGATCAGATTGGTGCTGTCCGTCATGTCGCCATAATGCAGGATCAGGCGCTGGTTGTCCTCGTGAGGGTCCTGATAGAGATCCTCAATTCGGCCGGTGTTGAAAGATGAACTGCGCCGCTTCACCCCATGCACCACATACCCCTTGTCGAGCAGCAATTGCGCCAGATAGGCCCCGTCTTGCCCGGTTATACCGGTAACCAAGGCAACTTTATCGGCGGTGCTCATCGATGATACTCCTTCGCGCGGGGCCTTAAGCATTTTGTTGATTGCGGCTTCCGCATGCTTTTGCGACACGCGGGCCTCAATTGCGAGCGAAATTCCCAATTTTCAGGGGCAATACACAGATGAATGAAATGTCAGGCCGCACACCGGTCATTATTGGCGTGGGCCAGTATTCCGAACGCGTCACCGATGCAGGGTATCAGGCACTGTCGCCGATGGATGTAGCGGGTGAAGCGTTGAAGGCCGCCATCGCCGATGCGGGTGCAATCGGTGATCTGGCAGAGGCAATCGATACGATTGGTGCGATCCGCCAGTTCGAAATCTCTCACCCCAAAGCAATTGCTCCATTTGGCAAATCGAACAACCCACCGCGCTCAATCGGCAATCGCGCGGGTGCCAATCCAAAACGCGCGATTCTGGATATCACGGGCGGTCAAGGCAATCAGAAGCTGCTGGGCGAATTCGCGCAAGACATTGCCAAGGGTGAGAGCGACGTCGCCGTAGTGGTCGGCTCCGAAGCGATCTCGACCACACTCTCGTTGGTGAAACAGGGCCAAACCCCCGACTGGTCTGAAGAGGTCGACGGTGATCTGGAAGATCGTGGATATGCGGTTGAAGGCATGTTCGACCGGGAGCTGGTGATTCACGGCGCGGCCAATGCGATCCCGCTTTATGCAATGTTCGATCAGGCCAGGCGGAGGAAGCTGGGCGTTTCCCCGCAAGAATACCGCCAGAAAATTGGCGAGCTGTTTGAGCCATTCACACAGGTTGCTGCGGCCAATCCGCATGCGGCAGCCCCAACGCATCGCAGCGCGGAGGAATTGGCAGAGGTCACCGAACGCAACCGTATTGTGGCAGAGCCGTACACGCGCATGACGGTCGCCCGCGATCAAGTGAACCAAGGGGCCGCCGTAATTGTCGCCTCGATCGAAAAGGCACGCGAATTGGGAGTCCCCGAGAGCCAATGGGTGCATCTGCATGCTGTGACATCCAAGGCGGAATTGCCGATCATGGCGCGACCTGACCTTGCCAAGAGCCCTGCCTCAATCGACTCAATAGAGGCCGCACTGACCAGCGCCGGGATTGGCTTTGACCAGCTGGACCATATTGACCTCTACAGCTGTTTTGCGATCCCCGTTTTCAATGTGATCGATCATTTCGGCGTCGCGCATGACGACCCGCGCGGGCTAACACTGACAGGCGGCCTGCCGTTCTTTGGCGGGGCCGGAAACAACTATTCCGC
>CAKZSF010000197.1 GCA_937920575.1 uncultured Sphingomonadaceae bacterium
ATCAAAACAGCGATGGTTCTGTGCAGCACGGCGCGATGCCTTATGGCCTGTCCAACGACGCTTCGCTGAAAACCCGCTTTGCTCAGGAATGGGGTGGCGGATCGCGCAGCGGCACAGAGGGGCAGGCCAGTGCACAGTTTGCCGGCTCTTTGGCAGAAGTTCTATCCGGGCGCGGCCAATTCGCAATTCTTCCCAGCGAAACACCCACACCGTTGAGCGAAGTTGACTACGCACTGCGCTGGAATCCCGGGGCCTATCGCGATCTGATCATTCAGATGGCGGCTGCGGCCGGTGTGCAGCACGCAGCGGGCGCAGTTTCGGGGGCAGTGCCAGATGGCAAGGGCGGTCTGTCCGCTTTGACGGTCGAAGGGGTGGGCGCGATTGAGGCGGATTTCTTTGTCGATTGCACAGGGCCATCAGCCTCGGTTCTGTCCGCATTGGCACCTGTCGAGCGCGACGATTGGAAAGCCTATCTGCCAATCCGGCGGCTGGCCTTTGCGCAGCCTGTGAAACCGGTGCTTTCGCTGGAAGACCGCGTTTCCTTTCCCCAACATGGCTGGCTGAACGAGTTGGCAGGCCGCGATGCTTTGCAGCTGATGCTGGCTTTGCCTGAAGGCGTTACGGATACGCAGATACAGACTATGCTGGGTCAGCCGCCAGCTGATGAGGTGATGCTCGATCCCGGCGCTGTTCGCTCGCCATGGGTGGGCAATGTGGCGGCTTTGGGAGATGCCTCCGCGCAATTTGAGCCGCTTGGCTTTCTCAATCTCGACCTGGCGCATCGGCAATTGGAACTGTTGCTCGAAATGTTGCCCGGCCAGCAGATCGACCCGCGCGAGCGAGATGAATATAATCGCAGAGCCGGTTTGATGGCCGACGGGGTGCGCGACGTGCTTGGCCTGCACTATGCCGCACCAACCGCCGTGGAACGGTTCGGGCCACTCAAGCAATCGGCGCATCTCAGCCGCCTTCTGGATCAGTTTGTCAGGCGTGGGCGGATACCCTTTGCCGAGGATTTGCCCTTCGTTAGTCAGGAGCTGTCCGCATTGCTGGCTGCGCTGGGGATCGGCAGCGGCCTTACTCCACTCGCGATCGCAGAAGGCACCGCTGGCGCGGAGCAATCACGAACGGCTTTCGAATCCAAGGCGCAAGCTGTTCTGGCTGCTGTTCCGCCCTATGGTGAATGGTTGGGCCGCTTTTTACAAAGCAACCAGCCGCAATAACTGGCGCAGCGCGCGAGCCTGAAAATTCGCCCTAGGAAACTACGCTGCGCAACATCTGGCGCATCTGGGCCAGCAATTCAGGACTTGGCGGGCCCAGAATACCCTTAGCATGATCGGGCAGGTGCGCCGCCGGATCGCCATTATCCTCAAACACATAATGGTTCAGCATCATTTGCCAGACGTCCCGTTGCTCGGGCGGCAAATGGCGGAAGGCGGCGAGGGCATGCAGCAAGGCGTCATACGGCCCTGCCAGCGCTGTATTCGAATCGTTCCACCAATAATTGATCAGGCAGCTAATCGGATCGAGCGATTCAACACCATGCCACCAGCAATAGGGAATGTAGATCGCATCACCCGGTTCCAACGTCGCTTGCAAGGCATGCTGGCGCGCCTTCGCATAGTTCGGGTGTTTTTCGAGATCGGGCCTGTGTTGATCGACCATGCTGACGGGCGTGCCGGCCGGGGTTTTCTCAAACGGACCGGGATAGAGGTTGGAGGTCTGATCCGGCGGGAACAGGGTGAAACGTCTCCGGCCTGCTACACACACCGCGACATTTTCCTTCACATCATAATGCGGCGCAACGCGAATGCGGTTGCCCAACCAGATGCGCGGCTCGACATGCGCGATTATGTCCAATCGATTCTGCTGGGTGAAGCCGGCAATGATGCTGTCCACCGGGGTTGATTGCACCGCCATCGCCGGCGGCTGGGGATCGTCGCGCAACCGCATCAGATCGCCCAGAAAGTCTGCAAACACGCCGCGCCCACTGGCGAAATTGAACTTGGTCAAGTCGCTGTTGTAGAAAAACCGGCCTTCTTCCTCTGGGCCCGCGACAATCGCACGGATCGGTTCTCGGTTGGCGCTGTGGGTAAGATATTGCGCGAAGGCCTCGTCGCTGGTTCGCGCGGCTGCGACCGCGGGCCAATTGTGCGCCAGGCCGCGCATGATGACCGGCGCATTGCCTTTGCGGATGCTCTCAAAGTCATCCTCAGACGCTATCGCGCGTTCAGCAATCGGTTTGGGTGGAGGCAAGTCGTCCATTCTAAGGCGTTGCAATCGCGCTGCCATTGGCGGCCATATACTCTGGTTGCGTGGGCATTTGCTGCGCGGTGCTGGAAACAACATGGCGAATATGGGCCAAGCGTTTGAGCGTTTCCGCCTCGTCGATGATGCCGTTTGCGGTGTTCCATCCGCCGGGCTTGATCCCTTGGCCGGTCATCACTGCCAACCAGCTGGCTTCAGTGAACAGCTCGTTATGCTCGCGTATAATCCGGCCGGAAGAGCGGAACATCTCCAGCTTGTCTGCCAACCCTTGAGGCGGCTCCAGATTGCGACAGTAATTCCAGAATTCTGAATCGTCGCGCTCGGTCGCGTTGTAATGCAGCACCAGAAAGTCACGAATGTCGATATAGTCTTGCACGCTTTGCTTGTTGAAATGCGCAATCTCTGGCGCGCTGAAATCGGTGGTCGGGAAGAACGTCATTAAACGCGCAATCCCGGCCTGCACCAGATGGATGGTGGTCGATTCCAGCGGTTCCAGGAATCCAGCTGAAAGGCCCAGGGCGACGACATTCTTGTCCCACGCCTTGTGCCGATAGCCTGCTGTAAAGCGCAGATGGTTGGGGTCGGCCAGCGGTTCTCCATCCAGATTGGCGAGCAGCAATTCGGTGGCCTCGTCCTGGCTCATATGCGCAGACGAATAGACGTGGCCATTGCCCAACCGGTGCTGCAACGGGATGCGCCATTGCCACCCGGCAGGGCGCGCGGTTGAGCGGGTTAAGGCCTCATTCTGTCCGCCCAGCGAACAAGGGATCGCCACCGCTCTGTCGCAGGGGAGCCATTTGCTCCAATCTTCAAAGCCAACGCCCAGCGTCTGGCCTAGCAGCAAGGAACGGAAACCGGAGCAGTCGATGAACAGCTCGCCAGATACCTCGGCTTCGTTGTCCAGCGTGACGCTGGTGACAAAGCCCGTCTCGCCATTTTGGGCGAC
>CAKZSF010000198.1 GCA_937920575.1 uncultured Sphingomonadaceae bacterium
CCGGGACGAATATTGCCCGATCCGTCGCAGCTGACACGAGTGGTTTCGACCAAAGTGGTTTCAGGAATATCGCTCATAGCAGGTCTTTAGAATGGGACGCGGCGCGGCGCAATATGTGAGAATTCGCGCGGACCGCGCCAAAGTATGACCAAATGCCGGGCGATAGAGCGTCCCTCCGAGGTGTTCACGCGTGCAAAGGATTGACGCCTCTTTACCTCAATGCCGCTCTGCGCCATGGCACACGCGATGACTGACAACACTCCCGCAATCCGCATCAAGGACCTGCAAAAGCGCTACGCTGGCGCAAAAGGCGAAGAGGGCAAACTTGCTCTCAAAGGCGTAAGCTTTGACGTGCCGCGCGGTCAAATCTTTGGCTTGCTCGGCCCCAATGGCGCGGGCAAGTCCACGCTGATCAACATCCTTGCCGGGCTGGTCAACAAGACTGGCGGCGGCGCGGAGATTTGGGGCTTTGACATTGATCAGGACCACCGCAACGCGAAGCGGTCAATCGGGATCGTGCCGCAGGAAATCGTCATTGATCCGTTCTTTACCCCCTACGAAGTGCTGGAAAACCAGGCTGGGTTCTACGGAGTGCCCAAGGCCGAGCGGCGCTCTGAGGAGCTGCTCGCTGCTGTGCGATTGGCAGACAAGCGCGACGCCTATGCCCGCACGCTGTCGGGCGGGATGAAGCGTCGCTTGCTGGTGGCCAAGGCGATGGTGCATTCGCCGCCCGTACTGGTGCTGGATGAACCCACCGCGGGCGTCGATGTCGATCTGCGGCGGCAATTGTGGGAGCTGGTGAGCGAGCTGAACGCGCAAGGCGTCACCATCGTGCTGACCACACATTATCTGGAAGAGGCCGAAGAGCTGTGCGACCAAATCGCGATCATCAACCATGGCGAGCTGATCGCGAACAAGCCGACGCGTGAATTGGTCGATATGGCGCGCGAGAAAATTGTCGCGGTGACGTTGTCAGAGGATTTGCCCGCTGAGCTACCGCATCATGAGGCGCTGGTGAAATGCGAGCGGATGGGCGACCGCAGTCTGGAAGTGACTTACAACAAGGATACGGCAAGCGCTGGCCAAGTGCTGGCGATCTTGCAGGGACAAGGGCTGACGATCGACGATGTCACCACCCGCGAGGCTGATCTGGAAGATGTGTTTGTGCAGCTGACGAGCTGACCGGCGGTCACGCAACACGCCTGCTATTCAGCGGGCACCGCAGAATTCTGTTTTTGCTTTTCCCAACGTCCGTGTTGAACGCGGCGAATGGACGCACCGCAATGTTTGCACACGCCGGTGTACTCGTCCGTGACTTTCACACGGTTACGGATCGGCTTGTGCCGATTGAAAAGACATCCAACACTTGGAAAATTCACTTTTACGCTCCTGCTTGAGGTACCCTCTCTCACGCTGGTGCGACCCTGTTATTAACGCGGGGTAATAGGGGTTTTCCCATAATTTGTAAACTCAATTTACCATTATGAACGAAGGCCGGACTTGCCCCGCAGGCGGGCTTTCGGCATTCGTGGGGCATGACTGTTTCCAATCAAACAGATAGCGCGTTTGACGTGATCATTGTCGGCTCTGGCGCGGCGGGTCTGACTGCCGCTTTGGAGCTTGCGGAAAGCAAGCGTGTGCTGGTTCTGGCCAAGGGTTCGTTAACCGGCGGCAGCACAGCATGGGCGCAAGGCGGAATCGCCGCCGTGCTGGATGCGGGCGACACGTTCGACAACCACGTGCGCGATACGATGGTCGCTGGCGCAGGTCTGAATCGTCAGGAAACGGTCGAATTTGTGATCGAACAAGCGCCCGAGGCGATTGGCCGGCTGGTTGAATTGGGAGTGCCGTTCAACTCGGACGGGCCCGATTTGCATCTCACCCGCGAGGGTGGGCATTCGCATCGCCGGATCGTGCATGTGAACGACGCGACCGGCTGGGCAGTGCAAGAGGCGTTGCTGCGCGCCGCAGAGGCCAACGACAACATCACCATGCTGCCCGGGCGCACTTGTGTGGACCTGATCACGGGGCGGAACGGCGAGCGCTATTCAGGCTCTGGCCGCGTGTGGGGCGTCTATGCGCTCAACGAGGAAACCGGCGAAGTTGAAACCCACACCGCACGCGCAACCATTATGGCGGCGGGCGGTGCCGGGCGCTGCTACCTCTTCTCCACCGCGCCGCGCGGTGCGACGGGTGACGGCATTGCCATGGCATGGCGCGCGGGTTGTCGAGTCTCGAACATGGAAATGATGCAGTTTCACCCGACTTGCCTTTACAATCTGGAGGTCAAAAACTTTCTGATCACAGAGGCGGTGCGGGGCGAAGGCGGGCATTTGCTCCACCCGGAAACCGGCCACCGCTTTATGGAGGACTACGACCCAGAGCGGATGGAGCTGGCTCCGCGTGATGTGGTTGCCCGCGCGATCGATGACCAGATCAAGCGCTTTGGCCTCGATTATGTTCATCTCGATATCAGCCACCAGCCCGCCGATTTTGTGCGCCAGCACTTCCCGATGATTGACGAGAAGCTGTCGGGTCTGGGCATCGATATGACCAAGGACCCGATCCCGGTCGTGCCGGCGCAGCATTACACATGCGGCGGTATCCTGATCGGGTTGGACGCGCGCACGGATCTGCCCGGTCTTTGGGCAGCGGGCGAGTGCACGGAAAGCGGCCTACACGGCGCGAACCGGCTTGCGTCAAACAGCCTGCTGGAATGCTTCGTATTCGGCGAGGCGGCGGCGCAGGACATCCTCAAGGTGTGGGACGAAATGGACGATCCGCCCACGATCAAACCATGGGATGAAAGCCGCGTGACCGATTCGGATGAGGAAGTCGTGATCAAGCAGAACTGGACCGAAATCCGCCGCTTCATGTGGAACTATGTCGGGATCGTTCGCACCACCAA
>CAKZSF010000199.1 GCA_937920575.1 uncultured Sphingomonadaceae bacterium
GCTTGAAGCAGATTGCGAAGGCGCTGAACCGCAGCGAGGAAAGCACCAAATCCTTTGCCAAACAGAACAAGATCAAGGTGGCGAAGAAGCGGTAGGTCCGCCCGAGAATTAGCCGGGTTGTCTACTCATACAGTCCATTGACCGCAGCGCGTTGTTCACTCCGCCCGAGGCAGTCCATGCGTCATGGGTGCCCGTAGTGTTTTGGTACCGTCAAGGAACCGTGCTTCTGCCACGCCGAGGACGGTCAGGAACAGTTTAGACGTCACATCGTTCCTCCGTCGCGCGACCTGCTAACTGTTTACTTCACCCAATCTAGCCCGATCTCTTCGTAGATTTCCTTGTCTTCCGACCAGTTCTCGGTGACTTTGACGTGCAGAAACAGGTGGACTTTCACGCCGAGCAGCTCTGACAATTCCTTGCGAGCGGCTGCGCCGATCTCCTTGATGCGGCTGCCGCCTTTGCCCAGCACAATCGGCTTTTGGCTCGATTTCGCGATCACGATTTGCTGGCGCACTTCGACAGAGCCATCCGGCTTCACTGTGTAGCTCTCTGGGCGCACAGCGGCATCGTAGGGCAGTTCCTCGTGCAATTGTTGATACAGTTGCTCGCGGGTGATTTCGCAGGCCAGCAACCGCTCTGAGGCGTCAGAAACTTGATCTTCGGGATAGTGCCACGGTCCCTCTGGCATCATCCCAGCGAGCGCTTCTTTCAGTTCTGGCACGCCGTCGCCAGTCAGCGCCGAAACGAAATAGATTTCGGCAAAGTCGATCTTTTCATTGAGCTCCTGCGCGAGCGCCAGCATCGGTTCTTTCACCGCCTTGTCGACCTTGTTGATCACGAGGATCTTGCGCTCTGGGCGTTTCTCCAGCGTTTCCAGCATCGGCTCCAGCTCATGCCGCCGTTGCTTGATCGGATCGACCAACAGCATCACAGCGTCGGCGGATTCCGCGCCTTCCCATGCAGCGCTCACCATAGCGCGATCAAGCTTGCGACGCGGGGCGAAAATGCCGGGCGTGTCGACCAGGATCATCTGTGTTTCGGCATGCAACGCAATGCCCAGCATGCGCGCGCGGGTGGTTTGCGCCTTTGCACTGATGATCGCGACCTTCTGGCCAACCAGCTGGTTCACCAGCGTGCTTTTGCCCGCGTTGGGTGCGCCAAGAACGGCGACAACGCCGCATTTTTGAGGGGAATCGCTCAACCAAATTGCTCCATGAATTTCTCTGCGGCGAGCTTTTCAGCCTCGCTCTTGCTGCTGGCGGATGCTGTTGCTTCGCCAACTTTGTGTACACTGACGCGGACGGTGAATTGTGCGGCGTGATCCGGACCGCTCCGGTCAACTAGGTCATAGTCCGGCGCGCTGCGCTTGTTGCCAGCGGCCCATTCTTGCAGCGCGGACTTGGGATGTTTCGCTTTGCCCGCGCTGCCATCCAATCCATCTTGCCACAATTGCAGGATGAGAGTGCGCGTCTGGTCGAAACCGAACGTCAGATAATGCGCGCCGAGCAGCGATTCCATGACATCGCCTTGAATGTTCTCGCTGTCTGCGCCGCCATCTTCGCGGGCTTGCTTGCCGAGCCGGATCACTTCGCGAATGCCGATGTCGCGCGCAATTTGCGCGCACATCTTGCCGCTGACCAGCGCATTGAGCCGCTGTGCCAGCCGCCCTTCCGCGTCGTCGCTTTCAATGTAGAGCGCCTCGGCAATGGTCAGACCGAGGACGCGGTCGCCCAGAAATTCGAGCCGTTGATAGTCGTCGCGAACACCTGTGCTGCCATGCGTGATCGCCGCGATCCAGTTCGTTTCGTCCTCGATTGGGCCCAATGCAAAGCGCTCAATGAAGCTGCGTTCCTCGTCGCTGAGCTTAGCGGGATCGCTCAAAATGAGCCTCCCATGCGGTCCCAGCGCGCGGCAGTGAACCAGGTCCAGGGGAGCAACCATTCTGCACCGCCATCGGTTGACCACATGATCATGCTGGCACGGCCGACAAGCAGGTCTTGGTCAACGATGCCGACTCCGCCGCCGATTGCAGCGGGGAAGCGGCTGTCTTGCGAATTGTCACGGTTGTCGCCCATCAGGAACATCTGCCCTTCCGGCACCAGCACCGGCCCGAAATTGTCGGCCGGCCTTTGTCCTAGGTCGATCACGTTAAAGCTGACCCCATTGGGAAGGGTTTCGCGATACTGCTCGTACCGACAAATGCTGCCTTCTCCGACGGATTCTTCAGCCGCGTTGGGATGGCAATCGGTGTTTGTGCTGAGAGGGATTACGAAGTCCGCAATCTTTTCCTTCGGCACGGGTTCTCCGTTCAGGATAACTTGTCCGTCCTGCATCGCGATCTGGTCACCGGGCAGGCCAATGACACGCTTGATGTAATCGGTCTTGTCGATCGGGTGTTTGAAAATCACCACATCGCCGCGTTCCGGCTGGCCCGCCAATATGCGTCCAGGGATCAACGGAACCTCACCGGGCAGCGAGTATTTCGTGAAACCGTAAGGCCATTTGGCCGCAAACAGATAATCGCCGTTCCATAAGCGCGGCAGCATGCTTTCGCTCGGAATGGTGAATGGCGAGAACATGAAGCTGCGAAAGATCAGCACAAACAAGGCGAGTTTGAGCAGGAACGGCCAGAACGGCTCTTCCTTTTTCTCGGCCTCCGTCTCGTCGCTGTTCGGCTTGGTTTCGGGTTCGGTGGATGCGGTCGTGTCAGTCATTGCCTCTCCCTTGTTGAGCGGCGGGCGAAACGTCAAGCCTTGCGCAGGCTCCAGCGCATAGGAATTCGCCGAAATGCGGTTTGCAATCGACTGCCGCTGGCTTAGGGCAGGGGCTGAAAAATGCTATCGTACAGGACTTGCCAGAGATGAACAAAACCGCCGCTGAATGCTGGAAAGCGCTGAACCTCCATCCTGAACCAACATTGGTGGAGTTGTTTGCGCAAAATTCTGACCGCGTTGAGCAGTACAGCAATTCCATAAGCTGGGGTGAAGGGGAGAGCGAAAACGCGATCCTGTTCGATTGGTCAAAAACGCATCTGACTGATGGATTGTTGAGCGACTTTGAAGCGTTGGCAGAGGCGATGGGTTTTGCCGAGAAGCGCGAAGCTTTGCTGACCGGCGACATGGTCAACCACACCGAAGGACGTGCGGCCACGCATACAGCGCAGCGGGGCGTTGGCTCAGACGCGGATTGTGAAGAAGCGGCGGCACTGCATACCCGTATGCGCATGCTGGTTGAGGCGATTCACGAGGGCGCACTGGGTGAGATCAAGCATTTGATCCATGTCGGCATTGGCGGTTCGGCTCTCGGGCCAGACTTGGCGGTGGATGCGCTCACGCGTGATTTGGCGCTGGTCGATGTGCATGTCGTGTCCAACATTGATGGCTGCGCGCTGGAGCAGGCATTTGCCGCATGTGACCCTGCAACGACGCTGATCGCGGTGGCGAGCAAGACCTTCACGACGATTGAGACAATGACCAATGCGCAGAGTGCGTTGGATTGGCTCAAGACCAATGGAGTAGACGATGCTGTTGGCCGCGTGGTCGCTCTTACCGCGTCGCCAGAAAAGGCGGTCGAATGGGGCGTTGATGAAACGCGCATCTTACCATTCCCGGAAAGTGTTGGCGGCCGTTATTCGTTGTGGAGTTCGATCGGGTTCCCCGTCGCGCTCGCAATTGGGTGGGAAGAATTTGCCGAGTTTCTTGCTGGCGCGCGCGCAGTCGACGAGCATTTCCGCGATACCGATGGCCGCAACAACCTGCCGCTGCGCGCCGCTTTCGCTGACCTCTATTACGCACGGATCAAGGGCTGCCAGTCGCGGGCGTGTTTCGCCTATGACGAGCGCCTCGCGCTGCTGCCGGATTACCTTCAACAATTGGAGATGGAATCGAACGGCAAAAGCGTGACGGTGGATGGCAC
>CAKZSF010000200.1 GCA_937920575.1 uncultured Sphingomonadaceae bacterium
GTCCCAACCTTCGCGCTGGGCTGCGCGCGCATAGCTTGCAATCATGTCGTCGGCCTCGACATCGGGTTCCTCAATGCAGGGCAAAGAGAACGCGCGCGTCGCATCGCGAATCAACGGGAATTGCGGAACGAGGTCTTCGGGCGGCTCTGGCCGATTGGCCTTGTACTCAGAATAAATTTCGTTGCGAAATGTTTTGCTCGATTTGTCGAGCACCACGGCCAAGTGAGTCGGCCCATCCGCCTGATCCAGATCATCGGCCAGTTTCCACAACATGGTTGTGTAACCATACACTGCGCCCACTGGCGTTCCTTCGGGATTGGTCAGCGGCGGCAGCCGGTGATAGGCACGGAAGATATAGGCGGAGCCGTCGACGAGATAGAGATGCTGTTTGGCGCTCATATGCGTTTTCCTAGCAGCGCGATTGCAACAGGTCAGCCATTTCGTGAGAAATGTTGCGACTAGCCTGAATCTGGCCGTTTTTCGCCCTTTTTTGGTCGTATTGTCCTGTAATATAGTGGGACAGCGAGTGGAGCGGCCCGGGGTTTTATCGCCCTGCGCCGCTCATTGCGCTTGCATACCCCAATCCAACATTCTAATAGATGTGCACGAGGTGTGAGGGATCACACTTTGTGATGTGGCATTTTGCCGCAATCGTATCACTCGCTGATTTGAGGATTTATTATTATGCGTAAGATCGTTCTTGCCGCTGCTGCAACTGCAGCACTTTCACTGTCTGCATGTGCAGAGCAAGCTGAAGACGCTGCAGAAGCAGTTGGCGATGCCGCTGCTGACGCCGGTTCAGTTGTTGAAGATGGTGCAGAAGCTGTTGGCGAAGCTGGTGAAGCTGCTGCTGAAACCGCAACTGACGCTGCTGAAGCAACCACCGACGCTGCTGGTGACGCTGTAGACGCAACTGCTGAAGCTGCTGGCGATGCCAAAGACGCAGTTGAAGGCGCTGTTGAAGAAGCAACCAACTAAGTTTGGTTTTAGCTTCTAGCTGAATTGGGGCGTGGCCTGCGGGCTGCGCCCTTTTTCTATGTGCGCAAGAGGTAGGTTGCGGATTAACCGCCGCTCATGGAAACGCCATCGGCTCTGGCGCTGCGTCCGCGATTGTTGCCGAATCCGTAATACAGCGCACTCGTGATCGACGCGATCCGCGAATCGCGATTCCGGCGCGCCTCCAATTTGCGGCTGCGGCTGCCATTCTCGACTGTCAGCGATGGGCTTTGCCCCGTGACGTAAATCGCCGCGGCAATGATACGCCCATCAGCTGTGCGGAAAATTCCAATGTCGCTGGCCGTGCGGCTCAACGTCCCCGTCTTGTGCGCCAGATTGGCGCTGACTGGCAGAGCAGAACGCATGCGCTTCTTGCCTGTCGTGGTCTGAAGCATCGCATTCAGCAGAAATTGCCGCGAATTGGCGCTCAACCAACGGCCCTGGTAAATGCCTGCCAGCATCTTGCCCATGGCGCGCGGTGTTGCACTGTCGCGATTGTCGATCCGCGAAGCTGGGTCAATGCGTCCATCTTCCTTGATCAGCGTGCGAATTGTCCGGTCGAGTTGAAAGCCCGAAATACCCGCGCGGCGCACCCAATTGTTGACCGCTTGCGTGCCGCCAATCGCGCTGATCAATGCGTCGGTGCAATCATTGCAGCTCTTGCTGATCATCAAATTGATCAAATTGTCTGCTGAAACATATTTGCCACCCGCGCGCGGCAAACGCCACTCGCTGGTGAGGCTCCATCGGCCTTGGTCAACACCTTCTAAATAGGCAGCTGCCACAGCAACTTTGCTGGTGCTGGCCATAGGGAAGCGTTGATCGGCCAGAACGCCCACTTCCTCTCCGGTGGTCATATCCACGGCATAGACGCCAATGCGCCCTTCTGATCCATCGGCCAGCGTCGCGATTTGGCGCGCGAGCGGCGTGGTGTAATCAGGTGTGAAATCCTGTGGTTGGCGCACTTGCGTGCCAAGAGCGGCGTCAAACGCGCTCTCAAAGCTAGCCTGCGCTTGTGCCTGTGCCGGCATGGCCGTTGTCGCAAGAGCAATAGCGGCCGCGCCCAACGAATGAATCAGCGTCTTTTTGGTTTTTTCAAACATACTCGACTTTTACATTACCTCGCTTAGCGAAGGCTTAATCGCCCGTTATTATTTGGGGCAAGCCTTCTCGCGTACTCAAGCGCTTAAGTCGGGCTAAGCAGTTTTACATATGCGCCCAAACGAGTCCGGCACCGCAGCTTTCTTAGCTTGCTCTCATCAAAATGAATCCTTGTCGCCACAATTCGTGCCTGCAACATTGGCAAAATGACAGAAACGGGACATCTGGAAGCCTTGCAAGCGGGCTTGGCGACAGCATGTGCGCGGGCTGGGCTGGGCACGCCGAACGGGCTCACGCGGCTGACAGGCGGCGCGACAATGGAAAGCTGGCGGTTTGAGGCGGGGGAGCAGGACTATGTCCTGCGCCGCGCGCCCAGTGCCGAATTTATGGCCGAGCGACCCTTTGGTCATGATGTGGAGGCGGCGGTGATCCGCGCTGCGCATGGTGCGGGCGTGATTGCGCCAGAGGTCGTGGCGGAGCTGGAGCCTGATGACGGCATTGGTAGCGGCTTTGTGATGCGTGC
>CAKZSF010000201.1 GCA_937920575.1 uncultured Sphingomonadaceae bacterium
ATTCTCTTCATCCAAGATAGTGCCGAGGTCGTGCGGATGCACCCCCTGCATTTCAAACGAGACGATCCCCGCGCTGGATTCCGGCCCGAACAAGCGGATGGAATTGAACTTCGAAAGCTCCTCGCGCAGCTGGCGCACCAGCGCGTTCTCATGCTCATAAAGCGCCGCCATTCCGCCCTGACCGCCAAGAGCATTGGCAGCCTGCTCAACATAATCAATCGCAGCATGCAGCGCGATTGCCTCGGTGATCATCGGCGTGCCCGCCTCAAACCGCTGGGGCGCGGGGGCATAAGTGGTTTTCTCAAAAGTCACGCGGTCAATCATCGCGCCGCCACCCTGATAGGGTGGCATGTCATTGAGTATCTCTTCGCGCGCCCACAGCATGCCAATGCCGGTCGGGCCGTAGAGCTTGTGGCCAGAAAACACGAAGAAGTCGCAATCCAGCTCGGCCATATTCAGCCGCATGCGCGGGGCGCTTTGGCAGCCATCCAGCAGCAGCTTCGCCCCGACATTATGCGCCAGCGCCGCCGCGCGTTTCGCCGCCAGCACTGAACCCAACACGTTGGAGACATGCGCGAACGCAACCAGCTGGTGATCAGGGGTCAGAATCCGCTCCACCGCGTCCAGATCGATCTGGCCGTCTTCGGTCAGTGGGCACACATCGATCTGCGCGCCGGTCAGCTCGGCGATCATCTGCCACGGGACGATGTTAGAGTGGTGTTCAAGTTCGCTAATCAGGATGCGACTTGAAACCTCAAGGTGACTCGAGCCCCAGCTTTGCGCGACCAGATTGATGCCTTCAGTTGCGCCGCGCGTGAACACAACTTCGTTGGCGGAGGTCGCCCCGACAAAGGTCGCCACCCGCTCTCGCGCTGCTTCAAACTTGCGCGTCATCTCGGCAGAGCGTGCATAGACCCCGCGATGCACAGTGGCGTACTCCTCGCCCATCGCGCGGCTCATCGCGTCGATCACAGCGCGCGGCTTTTGCGCAGTCGCGGCAGTGTCGAGATAGTGCCAGCGCTCCCCCTCCGGCGTCAGCAGGCCGGGGAAGTCGTCACGCGCCTTGTGCGCAGCAGAATCCAGAGGGGCTGCTAGAGACAAGGCTCGGTCACCCATTTCCCTGCGCTCGCGCCCCGCCAACACATTGCGCGGGTTTCAGCCGTTTTCACACCAAAGCTTTCGCCTACCCGGTTCAAGCGAATCCGCCACTGTTCGCCGCGCACACTATCGTCTTGATAGCCAATGGCTGTGATCAGCAAATTGTATGTCTCGTCGGCCTGCATACTCATCCGGATTTCGACCTTGGGATTCGCATCTGGATCTTCTGAGTAGCGACCAACAAAGTCGTTAACGATGTCGAGAGGGTTCGACCACAGACGTTTCGGCACTGGCAGCGCTCTATATTCGCCATCATAATTGTATCCGCTTTGGCCAATAGATTGTATTGGCTTGGCCGGTGAACACGCGGCCATAAATGTGCAGGCCACAAAAAGGAGTAAGCCGCTCCTCACTCTCGATCTCCCGCTTGTTCCAACACCGCCAGCTCCAAATGCGCCAGCGCGGTTTCCATCAGCGCCTCACGCGCCAACTCGTCTTCCATTTCGGCAAAGGCATCGCCGATAAAGGCTTGTACCAGCAGTTTGCGCGCGATCTGCGGCGGCAGGCCTCGCGCAGCCATATAGAACGCCGCCGTCTCATCCAGCGCGCCAATCGCTGCGCCATGCGCGCACAGCACGTCGTCGGCGAAAATCTCAAGTTCCGGCTTGGTGTTCGCGCTCGCGCCTTTTTCCAGCAGGATCGCGCGGAAATTCTGGCCTGCATCGGTTTTCTGCGCGTCGCGATGGACGTCGATCCGACCAAGAAAATTGCCGATCGCTTTGCCCCATTGCACCGCGCGCACCACTTGGTTCGATGTTGCATTGGGCTCGGCATGGATCGTGCGCGTGACGAACTCTTGCCGCGCCTCTCCGCCACCGATCGTCACACCGCCAAATTCAAAATGCGCGCCCTTAGCCAGGGTCACTTCGACTTCCAGCCGCGCATAGCCATCCGCGCCAATGATAGCGACGTGGTGGTAGCGCGCGCCTTCGGCCAAGTTGACGCGAATGCGCGTCACGCCGTCGGTTGTGATCACGCTGGTGTCGGCTTGGCTCTCTCCGGCCGCAACGCTGACCTCTTGCCATTGCGACAACTCGGCTGGATCAGCCGATGCGAGCCAATCGGCATCGGCATAGCGCCACGACTCGTCACGCGTGGTCGGGAGAATTGCTGCGTCGCTCATTACGCCTCGGCCTCCGCCATCACCGCGTCATAACCTTCCGCCTCCAGACGCTGCGCCAGTTCCGGACCACCAGTGGCGACGATCCGGCCACCTGCCAGAACGGACACTTTGTCGGGCTGAACAACGTCGAGCAGACGCTGGTAGTGCGTGATCAGCAGCACGCCTTTGTTCTGGGCGCGCATGATTGCATTGATCCCTTCGCCCACAACACGCAGCGCGTCGATATCGAGGCCTGAGTCGGTTTCGTCGAGCACCGCAAAGGTCGGATCGAGAATGCCCATCTGGACCATCTCGGCGCGCTTCTTCTCGCCGCCGGAAAAGCCGACATTCACTTGTCGCTTGAGCATTTCCATATCGAGTTTGAGCAGCCCGGCCTTTTCCTTGGCGAGCTTCAGAAACTCACCGCCCGACAACGCCTCTTCGCCGCGCGCCTTGCGCTGTGCATTCAGCGCCTCACGCAGGAATTGCACGTTGGAAACACCGGGAATTTCGACCGGATACTGGAAACCCAGAAACAGCCCAGCCGAAGCACGTTCGTGCGGCTCCAGATCGAGCAGATCCTGACCATTGAAAGTCACCGAGCCTTGCGTGACCTCGTAACCCGGACGACCACCCAGCACATAGGACAGCGTCGATTTGCCCGCGCCATTGGGGCCCATAATCGCGTGGATCTCGCCCGCAGCGACTTCCAATGTCAGGCCGTTCAGGATCGGCTTTTTGCCTTCTTGGCCATCGATTTCGGCGTGGAGATTGTCAATTTTCAGCATGATTGTTCCTGATTGGTGTTCACCAGCCGTGCCCGACGGGTGCGGTATTGCAGACGCGGTTTCAGAGCCTCTCGGGCTGTGCGCGTCATGGAAAAACGTTCAAATTTGGTGGCCTTGGGTGGAGACACTTCGGTCCACCATGGGCGGCTGAGGATCGAGAAGATCATCGGCCGCAAA
>CAKZSF010000202.1 GCA_937920575.1 uncultured Sphingomonadaceae bacterium
CACCGCCTCGGATATCTCATCCGCCGTCATATCCGAACGATGCCAGCGCACACCATCCGAACTCACAACCATCACATGCGTCCCAAACTCCGATGGAACCCACAACACACCAGCCTCGCTCGAACCGAACAGTGATTGGGCCTGCTCTGGCGTCAAAGGCTGGGGACGAATGAACCCGTAATAGGCGGGAAAATCACGTTCCAAAGTGCTGTCAATTTCGCCAAGGCGGGCTTCGATCCGCTCACGGGAAACGCGTAATGACTGCGCATTGTCTACACCACTGCCTTGCAATTGGCTCACACCTGTCAATGAATTGGCCAATTGGCGATCCATCTGGCCCCAAGAATCCAGCAAATCCAGTCGCTCAACTGCTAAGTCGCCAACGTTGGCGCGTTGGGCCGCACGCAAACTGGCAGTTTTCGCAATCGCTAAGGATGATTCATCAAGCGTCGCATTTTGCAACGCCTCAAACGCCAGCGTAGTGGGTTCCTCTGCCAGATTGTTCCGCCCCTTAACGGCGTAGGCGGATTCCGCGATTGCATGGTGGATCGCGCTGTTGAAACTTTTCTGCCAGCCCTTCTCACTCAACAGCCGCGGATCGAAGCCGATCTGCGCTTGGGTGTCGCGATAGCGTTGTGCCAATTGCAGAGCTGGCCCCCAAGCCTCCGCCTCACGCCTTTCGATTTTAAGCCGCGCAATGCTCAATCCAGCCAATGCGCCAAAATCCATTCCGACGGCACCCAAAGGAAACAAGTCGGGCCGCTGGGTGACGCTGGAAAGCGTCTTTTCCGCCTCATGCCATTTCTCGCTCCCTATTTCCAATATACCCTTCATGGCGAGCGACCATCCCTCAGCGTTGGCAGGCACCAAACCCGTCTCACTCAATTCTCGAGCGAGTATTGACGATTGATCAATTGCGGTGAAAGACTTGTCGAACTGCTCCAGCTGACTGGCTGAGGCAGCAATTCCCAACAGGCTCGCGAAACGGAATGTCTTGTCGAGTGGGTCGGCGCTTAATTTTGTCAGCTCATCAATAGCCGCAAAGGAATCCAGCGCTGCTTCAAGGTAGCCCTCGGTGGTTTCGATGCTTGCCCGAATAAACATCGCGAACATCACTTCACGGTCGCTAGTTCCGGAATCACCGGCGATTTCCTGAATGTGTTTGTCGAGAATGGCCAGTGCCTGATCGCCATGGCCCGACGCGCTAACAGTGGACGCGTACAAGATGAGAGCGCTGTGGGTTGTAAAGTGCGCAGCGCCAAAATTGTCGCGCGAAAGCTGATAGGATTCTGCTGCAAAAGGCTCTGCTGCAAATGCCTCGCCCTTCTGCCAAAGCAGCTGCGCGTGATTGCTCAAGGCCTGCAGCAACACCATGCCCTGTCCAGAGAAATTGGCACGAGCGCGGGAAAGAATACCCTCGCTCAATGCGAGCGCCTCTTCCTGCTTGCCAACTGAGAAAAGCGCCTGTGAATGAAGCCCCATTTGCGCAAGATACTGAGGATTGGTCAAATCGCTTTCAGTAGCGAGAGCGTCGACCAACCGGTTGGACATCGCCAAGCGATCTTCGGCGCGACCGCTACGGATAAGAATTGCGCTCACAACACTGAACGCCAAGCCAGTGCGTGGATCCTTTGGTCCCAAAATCGCGAGCGCATCTTCAAAAGCCGCAACCGCCACAGGTTCGGCTTTGTCGAGCTCATCATTGTCTTCATAGGCTGAAGCAAGCGCTATCCGAGCGGACAACGTGTTGGGATTACGCGGCCCCAAGGTTCTTTCATACGCCGGGACCAATTCCGAATATATCTTGATTGTTTCTTTATGGCGACCGGCAGCCGAATACCCTTCGGCAAGTTCTGCCCTCGCCTCAAAAGTGGCTGGCAAATCGGCTCCGAATTGAGAAATGCGTTGAACAACATTCGCATCGAGCAGCGTGATCGCGCTCTCATAGTCACGCGTGTCGAGCAGCAATTGCGCCAACTCCTTACGTGGCAGATAGGATGCACCGGCCGGCGTGCCGTTGGATTCCCAACTCTGCAGTACGGTTCGCGCCATCGGGATTGCCTTGTCATACTGGCCCAGCATCTTCAGCACACCAACCTGCGCCGATTTGGCAACTAGGGTGAGCGGGTCATCGGCACCGAGCGCCTTTTCCTGCTGATCAACCAGCTGTTGGTTGACTTCCAAACCGCGCTCACTTTGCCCACGCGCTACCAGCCAGCTGGAATAGCGCATGAGCATGCTACCCCGCACCCCTCGGTCATCTTCGCTGTCGGTCGAATGATCGGCGATCTGCTGTTTAAAAAAGTTCTCCGTCACCTGCGGATCATCGCCAGCTTCCAAAATCGTCGCGCGCGCGGTTAACAAAGTGAGGCGCTGCGGCAATGGTGCGTTCTCCGGTACTTGGGCAGCGACCTCTTCAAGTATGGAGAGGGCTTCAGCATGGTCGTTCTGCTGAAAGCGAATATGGCTCAAGCGCAACCGGGCATCCAACAACAACGGTGCGTTGGCCGGCATAGCTGCGGAAAATTCCGCCACGGCGGCGCGATGAAAAGGTTCGGCTTTTTCCCATTCGCCCAAGGCCGACAATGTCTGTCCATGCATCCAGCGCAGCTGTTTTGTCTCAGCAGCATCAGAGCCCAGCCTGTTCTCGAAAATGTGCGCGGCTTCACAGGTAGTTTCTAATGCATCACCCGCCTGACCGCTGGCAAAAAGCAAGTTGGCATGATTGGCCAAATTCCTGGCATGCTCTAATGTCCCGCCAAACCTGCTGCGGCTTTCTGGCATGATCCGTTCGGCTATCTCCAGCGCCTTGACCAGATCGCCGCCATTTGCCGCTGCATTTGCCTGAACCGACAATTCAGTCAGTTCTTCTAATGTAATTTTGGGTTCGCCGCCTGCCGGTGAAGCATCGTTTGGACACACGAGTGCAGGAGCCGATTCCGCAGCCGACTGAAGTTCCACGGCTTGCGCGAACACAGAGGTAGGTGCGAAAAAGAAGCAACCCAAGCCCGCACAAAAACTCAATAAGCCTAACTTCAAGCCAATACCCCCTAGAAACTCAAACCTTGGCCAAATTCACGAAAAGCGCAAGGTCACGTTGATCAGGTTGATCAGGTTGAGAATAAACCGGTTGGATATTTATCGGACGTGACCAGGATCACGTTGCGATCAATGGCCAGTCGCCTATTCCAATCGATCAGCGGTGCTTTAGGCGACTGCTACACCTTGCTAGCTCTCGACTGTCGGAGGGAAATTTTTGCTCGAACTGGGCGATGTCAGCCACACCTACTCAACGGCCCGCACGATCTTAAAAACGTGACGATGAGTATTCCCATGGGAATTTACAGACTGCTCGGACCCTATGGAGTTGGCAAATCGACGCTGATGCGGACAGTAGAGTGTTGGCGCACTCTTGCATCGGCCAGCACTAAAGTTCGGTCAGTCAGCCTGCCAAAAGGCGATGACCCATTAGTTCATTCTACATCCAGCGTTGATCTGTTAAACAGCACAGCATGTACAAATTGGGGGAGGTTCAATGAACAAGTCAGTGTGGTTGGCAGGTGCAATCATTGGCAGCACAGTTGCGCTGGCCGGAAGTCCTGTTGCGGCGCAACCTTCCGGATCGCCCGATGGCTATGTCGAGAGCAAACGAGGCGGTGGCCAAATCACCATCGTGCGCAAAGGGCGTACAATCGCAGCCAGGGCGAACACTCCCCTCTATGCGGGTGACCGGATCACTGTGGGCGGATCCAATGCTTCGGTAACCGTGCGCATCACCGGGCGGAAGGGGCGCGTCAAAGTAAGCCCGCGCAATTCTCCTTTGACGGTTCCTGAAACAGAAAAACCTGGCTGGATGGCGCGTTTTGGACAAATGCTGAGCAATGTCGGCAACGCTATCGGCATTACGGATCGTCGCACCAGTGGTCACGCATTTGCCCGGTCGGCGGCCGCTCCTGTCGATGGGATATTGACCGCAGAACCGCTGACCAAACTTGGCCATTTCCAACATTCGAGCCTGTTCGCCTCACAAGAACTCAGCGTCATGGCGATCCGGTGGTGCGGTGACGCCTCGGATGTGTCGCTCACTTATCGCGGCAATTTGTTCTCCTCGATCAATCGCAAGGACACCGGCTTCGGTGCGCTCGACTTTGCCGACTTTGTCGTATCGAGCGAGGGCCAAGAATACGTCCCTGACACGCTCACAATCGAATCCCTCGCTGCCGAGAGTCCAAACGTCACATATTCGTTGGGATGGATCCCGCTGGCTTCCGTGCCGCGCCCGCAATCGTTGGTCGGCAAGACTGAATTGGATGCCGCTGACAAACTAGAATGGGGCAATTGGCTGCTGGCTGATGAGCAAGGCGAATTGGGCGATGCGTATAACCTTATCGCTTTCAGCCTTTTGACCGAAGTTAAAGACGATATCTGGCTGGCAGCCTACGAGCTTGAACGCGCGAGTTTTTGCCCGGAGTATACGCCTCCGGCGCCAGCCGAAGCGCCAGCGGACAGCACAGACGCAGGTTAGTCTGAACCAGTATCCGGCAAATCGACCGATTTCGAGAGGCGCTTTGCAATAGCGGAAACAACACGCTCTGCGATCAGTTCAAGCTTTGAGAGTATCTCGCTGGAAAAGCCGATAAAGGCGCTCGCGGTCACGCCAACAATGGGCCAAATCACATCGACCGCCTGAGATGTTCCGGCGCTCGATTGCGCTTGCGAAAGGATGGCCCAACCCGCGACGCAAAGCTCGGCTGTAAAGGCAAACAGCATCGCCAAGACAATCCAAATAGACCATCGATCAAAGAGCCTGCCACACGCAACCGTCTGCTCCCCGGATTGTGTGGCAATGCGGCGTTTTTGCGCCAACAGTGCAATGGACACTTCCGTCAGAGCAATCACGATCAGTGCCTTTATCAATGCAGAGAATTTGATGAAGAAGCCCTCGAGAGGCGAAACCACTGTTTCGGGCGACGCCAGCTGCAATGATCGGATTGCATTGGCAACCACTTCCATGCCGCCCATTGGCCCCAGCGGCGTGTTGTGAAAATCCTGACCACTCAGCGCGGTCGATCCGATAACCAGAATGGAATTGTCCTGTGGAGCCGCGAAATCAAGCGTGGTTTGCCCATTTGCGCCACCATCGATCACCAAGGCGTTGGACAATGTGAGATGCTCTACATTGCCGCGAAATGCATTGGCGAGCATTCCGTAGCGCTCGGGATCGATACGCTCTCCCCCGCCTCGAAAGGAAAAGGACGGAACGGTGTAATTGATCTCTGGCTCTGGCCCAGTGTCGAACAGCTCCCCGTCGGCTGAACCAAGCTTTGCCGCGCGATAGGCCATCGTGGCAAAAACTCGCGCTTGCGATGACGTGTCATCCAGCGAATTGAGCAATTGCACAGACAGTTCGGTCGGATAGAAGCGTGTCTTTCCATCATATCGGTAGATTTGCGCCGGATGGTAACTCAGCGATCCGCATTCGGTTGTGCCGCACAGGCTCTTGTCCAGCAGATAACCAAATTTTGGATCACTCACGCCGCCTTCGCCCTCAAACTCGGTTAGCTCCATCGGCGTCAATATCGGTACGCCCAAAGCAGCCGTCTGCTCCAGAAAGCCGGCGGCATTGTCCGGTGTTAGCAGCGCGTCCAAGACTACAATTTTGGGCTTTGATTGGGCTATAATCTTAGCGACCGCATCGACAACCTCTGGTTGCATAATCCGGTCGAAATTGCAGCGACTGGCATCAGCCAAGACCGCACAGGCGCTGGCATCGATATCAACCAGAAACAGCGGGCTTGTCCCATGCGGCAAGTCCGTCGCGCCATACGACTGACTGAATACGGCATTGGCCACGCGCAACCCAAAGTCGGAGCTTTCGCGCTCCAGCTTCACGATCGGCTCAAACTTCAGCGCAGCTGCAACACTGAACAGCAATGACAGGATCAAGCCAAAGCAAAACGCGACAAATGTGCGCTTGGCCGTAGCAAGTATCAATTCGGTCCGATCAATCACGGTTAGGCTCATTTCTTACCGGTGAGATGGAGCAGTGCCTGAGCGGCAAGATGGAAGCAGTGCGGCTAGCCTTAATCATAGGGTGCAGCAGTGTCTAGAACGATAGGGGTGTCGAACTGTATCTCAAGGAAATGCGTAAATCCCTGCGTTAGAAGGACATCCGATCCCGACGCCCATTTCGCAGGTGCAAAATTGCGCGAGCCAAACCGCGGTTTTGCCGCTATGGGGCTCAGCAAAGGCCCTTAGGGCCCGGGTTTCGCCCATCGTGAGTCGCGTGCTGAACATGCACAATCCTCATGCCTATCTTTCCTCCGCGCCAATATCTGCGCTTCTTTACAAGCGAACAAGCATGTCATTTGATAACCTTCCTCCGATCATCGTTGAGGCGCTGACCGAGCGCGGATATTCCGCACCCACTCCTGTTCAGGCGGCGACGATTGCTCCTGATGCTGCGGGGCGCGATCTGATCGTTTCGGCACAGACCGGATCGGGTAAAACCGTGGCGTTCGGCATAGCTTTGGCGGAACAATTGCTCGGTGAAATCGGTGGGACACCGTTAAGCGAAAAGCCGCTCGCGCTGGTCATTGCGCCCACGCGCGAACTGGCCTTGCAAGTGAGCCGCGAACTGGGCTGGCTCTACGCCAAAGCCGGTCTGCGGATCGCGACATGTGTGGGCGGGATGGACGCCAGCAAAGAACGGCGTGCGTTGCGCTCTGGCCCGGCCATCGTGGTTGGCACGCCCGGCCGTTTGCGCGACCATTTGGAGCGTGGCCCGCTCGATCTATCGGGCCTGATCGGTGTGGTTCTGGACGAAGCCGACGAGATGCTCGACATGGGCTTCCGCGACGATCTGGAAGAAATCCTCGATGCGGCGCCCGACAATCGGCGCACGCTGCTGTTCTCTGCCACAATGCCCCGCGCAATCGTGCGGCTGGCAGAGCGGTATCAGTCGAACGCTCTGCGGCTGTCGCTCGCCGGCAATGATCGCGGCCATGGTGATATTGATTATCAGGCGATCAGCGTCGCTCCATCCGAAATAGAGAATGCCGTGGTCAATCTGCTGCGGTTTCACGAGGCGGAATCGGCGATTTGCTTCTGCGCCACACGAGAGAGTGTCAGACGGCTCCATGCAACGTTGCAAAATCGCGGCTTCGGCGTTGTCGCTCTTTCAGGCGAGCATACCCAATCAGAACGCAACCAGGCGCTGCAAGCCATGCGCGACCGGCGTGCTCGTGTCTGCGTCGCCACCGATGTCGCCGCGCGCGGCCTCGATTTGCCGACGCTTAGCTTGGTGATCCACTTCGAAGTCCCACGCGATGCCGAGACGCTGCAACACCGCTCTGGCCGCACTGGACGGGCAGGCAAGAAGGGCACGGCCGCAATCATAGTACCCTATAATCGCCGCAAGCGCGTGGAAGGCATGCTGCGCGGGGCGAAGATTGAAGTTCAATGGCTTTCCGCGCCCACGCCCAAGGCGATCCGCAAGAAAGATCACGCCCGGCTCATGGAAAAGCTCACGACTCCGGTTGAGTATGAGGATGATGACCGCGCAATTGCGACGGAGTTGATGGAGCGGCTCCCGGCTGAAGATATCGCCGCTGCGTTGGTGAAGGCGCACCGCGCAAAGATGCCACAACCGGAAGAGTTGTTGGCCGACACGCCAGAGGCGCGTGAAAAAGCCAAAGCGGAACGTCACCGCCCCGGTTTCGAAGACACAGTTTGGTTCAAGATGGGCGTTGGCCGGCGACACAATGCCGAACCGCGCTGGCTCTTGCCGCTCATTTGCCGCCGGGGACACATCACGCGCAACGAGATTGGCGCCATTCGCGTAGGACCCAACGAGACTTGGTTTCAGGTACCCAGCGCCATTGCGCCCAAATTCTCCGAAACTCTGAAACGCACCCAGAACAGCGAAGACGATCAAGACGCGATCGCGATCGAACAATCCGCTGAGGGCCCACGGATCGAAGCGCGCAACAACCGCAAGAAGGGTGGCGGCCCTGTGCGCGCCAAGCCGTTTGGCAAGGGGCACGGCGGCAAGGGGCACGGCGACAAGGGGCACGGTGGCAAGAACCGGCCAAACCCCAAGAGCGGGAAAAAAGACGCTTCGCGACCGGGCGGCGGCAAGCCCAAAGCTGGCTTCAAGGGTAAGAACAAACGCGCTGGCAAGCCCAATGGACCGCCAAAGGGCTCAAAGCCCGGTTCATAGCGGCGGCTAGGAAAACCAGCTCCGAAAGCGTCGTCCTGGATTGCATCACGTCAATGCGAGCGCGGATCGGTACCGCCCAATGA
>CAKZSF010000203.1 GCA_937920575.1 uncultured Sphingomonadaceae bacterium
CGTCAGGGGGCCGTATAAGCCGGGTTCTGTCCTGCAACCGGTATCCCGAAAGACCAGCGCTGCAGGGGCAGCCATTCATCTAGGCGGCCTGTTGCCAGGCGCGCTCAAGCAACCAACCCGGGCGACTGGTGTGAAACCCACCTGCCAGCAAGCTGGCGCGTCGCCCCTATTCGGTCTTGCTCCGGGTGGGGTTTGCCATGTCGGGCGCTGTTACCAGAACCCCGGTGCGCTTTTACCGCACCCTTTCACCCTTGCCTGTGCCCCCGGATCAAGTCCGCGGGCCATCGGCGGTCTGCTCTCTGTGGCACTTTCCCTGTGATTGCTCACGGCGGGCGTTACCCGCCACCCTTGCTTCGTGGAGCCCGGACTTTCCTCGCGGTCTTGCGACCCCGCGGCTGCCTTGGCCCCCTGACGGAATGCTATCTAGCAAGGCCCCGGTCGCGATCCAAGAGCAATTGGAACAGGATTGCCCGAACCTCGCCATCAATCTGGCCGTCAATGCGTTCGGGGCGCCAGCGGCGTTGGAATGCCTCCACCGCCTTGTGACCATCGGTGATGTCATAGCCATAGCGTTCCAGCGCGAGATAAAACGCGCCGTCATTGTCGAACGGGTCGCCCAGCTCAATCGAGGGGCGCGGGGTGGCGAGACCATATTCGGCCATCCGTTCCCAAGGGAACAGCTCGCCCGGGTCAATCTTGCGAATTGGCGCAACATCGGAATGGCCAACAACATTGGCGCGCGGAATGTCGTAATAGTTCACAATCCGGTGGAGCAGCGGCACCAGCGCCTCGATCTGAGGATCGCCAAACTCGCGATAGCCCAGCGCGTGGCCAGGATGATCCAGCTCGATGCCGATCGAGATGCCGTTCACATCATTGTTGCCGCGCCAATAGGATGCGCCAGCATGCCATGCGCGCTTCTCCTCTGGCACCAGCCGCGTGACTTCGCCCGCCTCGCTGATCAGATAATGCGCGCTGACTTGCGCCTCGGGATCGCACAAGCGGTCTTCGGCGGCCTTCGCGCTTTCCATTTCGGTGTAGTGCAGCACGACCATGCTGATCGGACCAGTCCGGTCATTGTAGTTTGGCGAGAGCCTTTCGCGATGGACCAGCTCGTCAGACATAGCGGCCTACCCAATCATCCCGTCATTGTCCTGCGGCAGCACTGCGCCCAGCACCAGCGCATCATCGCTGCGGTGGAATTGGATACCGCCGCCCTGCGCCTTCGCAGTCAGATGCAGCATATGCGCCGCCGCCGTCCGGCTGGAGAGCTCGTCCGGCGCGAGCGATCCGTCCAGCGCCGCGCCGATTGTCGTGTCAAAAGCGATCCGCTCGCCTTGCGCACGGATCGCGATTTCATCCGCGCCGTCGCGCACTTCAGAGCCGATATCCAATGTGCCGCCACGCACCAGCGCATCAATCCCGATCTGCGCGAGATTGAGCAGCACCTTGACCGCAGGTTTCGGCAGCTGATCGCCAGCAATGGCCCAATTCACCGTAATCCGATCATTGCCCGCCACCAGCGCGTTGATCAGCTCTTGCGGTTCTTCCGCCGGGACACGGTCGCCGTAACCACCGGCTGCACCAAAAGCGAGACGGAAGAATTTCAGCTTCGCAGCAGAAGTGGTCGCACTCTGTTCCAGCAGCTCCACACAGCGCGCGCGCATTTCGGGGTCTTTTTCCTCGGCCAGCAATTCCAGCCCGTTGTTCAGCGCCCCCACCGGGCTGAGCAAATCATGGCACAGGCGCGAACACAGCAGGCTGGCCAGTTCGGTGGGATCAGGATTGGTCATCGGGTCACGGTTTCCCTGCAAGAGAAGGCTGCCGCCATGCGGCGGTTGTTACACCTTAGCGGCACAGGACTCGCGAGGGAAGCGGTTCGATCAACTTCCCCTTGCCACGCCTGTGCCCACCGCCCATGGAGCGGGAATGGGGGAAGAGCAGACCATCACCGGAACCTTCTCAGAGGGCGGCATCCGCCTCGACAAGGCGCTCGCAGAATTGAGCGGTTTGTCGCGCGAACGGGTCAAAGCACTTATCAACAGCGGGCATGTGCAGGTGAATGGCCAAACCGCCGCCTCTGCTTCGGTCAAAGTTCAAGCTGAATCGAGCTTTTCTATCCACGTTCCACCCCCAAGTGATCCACAGGCTTACCCACAGGATATCCCCCTGGTTATCCTGTTCGAGGATGAGCATCTGGTGATCGTCGATAAGCCTGCGGGAATGGTCGTGCACCCCGCCGCAGGAAATCCCGATGGTACTCTGGTTAACGCGCTGCTGCATCACTGCGAAGGCGGGCTCTCAGGAATCGGCGGCGTGGCGCGCCCCGGCATCGTCCACCGGATCGACAAAGACACATCAGGCCTGCTGGTGGTCGCCAAAAGCGATGCCGCGCATGAAGGTCTTGCCAAACAGTTCGCCGACCACTCGCTGGAACGCGCTTATCTCGCCATCGTCAACGGGCATCCGAACCCCGCCGCAGGCACAGTATCGGGCCGGATTGGGCGTTCAGACCAGAATCGTAAGAAAATGGCCGTGCTCGCCGACACATCCTCGCGCGGAAAACATGCGGTAACGCATTATAAAACCGTCAAAAAATTCGCACATGCCTCGTTGATCGAATGCCGGTTGGAAACGGGCAGAACCCACCAAGTGCGCGTTCACTGTGCGTCAATCGGAAATAGTCTATTAGGGGACCCAACATATGGCCGCGCTTCCGCGAAAAACCGGCCTGTTCTCAAAGAGTTGGAATTTGAGCGCCAAGCGCTGCACGCAGCGGTTCTGGGGTTCAAACACCCTGTTAACGGTAACCAATTGCAGTTTCGCAGCGAATTACCGGCTGATATGCAGGAACTGATCGACCAACTGGGTCGTTCTAATCGATGAAATACACCCACAAGGTGATTTCTTCGAGTATAAGAGAGTGACGGGGAAGCGAATCGTGGCCGCGCCCCGCCAGATGCCCATCAGGGGTCCGGCATAAAGGTGGTCGACGAAGAAAGGTAAAGGACCAAAGTGACTAAGACATCCAGAAGTCTCACAATTCCAGCGCTGGGCGGAGAGCAGAGCCTCAACCGTTACCTCGCAGAAATCAAAAAATATCCGGTGCTGAAGCCAGAGCAAGAATACATGCTCGCTAAGCGCTATGAGGAACATGAAGATCCCGATGCGGCAGCGCAGCTGGTGACCAGCCACTTGCGGCTCGTGGCCAAGATCGCGATGGGTTATCGCGGCTATGGCTTGCCCGTGTCCGATCTCATTTCCGAGGGCAATGTCGGCCTGATGCAAGGCGTGAAGAAGTTTGAGGCCGATCGCGGCTTCCGTCTCGCGACCTATGCGATGTGGTGGATCAAGGCGAGCATTCAGGAATATATCCTGCGCTCGTGGAGCCTGGTCAAAATGGGCACCACCGCCGCGCAGAAGAAACTGTTTTTCAACCTGCGCCGCATGAAGAAGAATTTGGAGGCTTACGAAGACTCCGATCTGCATCCTGATGATGTGAACACCATCGCGACCGATCTGGGCGTTCCAGAGCAAGAAGTCATCAACATGAACCGCCGCATGATGATGGGCGGCGATGCTTCGCTGAACGTCCAAATGCGTCAGGGCGAGGAAGATGGCGGCCAGTGGCAGGATTGGCTGGTCGATGACCGTCCGCTGCAGGACGAGACTGTCGCCAACGCGGAAGAATCGAGCGTGCGCCACGAGATGCTGATGGATGCGATGGACGCTCTGAACGAGCGGGAGCAGCACATCCTGACCGAGCGCCGATTGACCGAGAACCCGCAAACGCTCGAAGAGCTGAGCAAGGTCTACGACGTGTCACGCGAACGCATCCGCCAGATCGAAGTGCGCGCGTTTGAAAAGCTGCAAAAGGCGATGAAAGCGATTGCTGGTGAACGGTTGATGCCGACGGCAGGCTAGCCGTTAGCCAGGCAAGTTCGCGACCAGCTCGTCGAGCACTGAAACATCAA
>CAKZSF010000204.1 GCA_937920575.1 uncultured Sphingomonadaceae bacterium
TGGCGCGGCGCGTGGCCGCTTGTCGCCATTGGGTTGATCGGGATTGTCCTGCTCGCCACAATCGGCACGCGCGAGCCGCTGATGGGCTTGGCTTTCTTAGCAGGCGCAGCGGTCGTGTTTGGGCTGCTCGCATTGCTGGGCTTGCTGATCCGCAATGCGGCTGCGAGAGCCCCTCGCCCCAAGGCACCATTGCTTCGCCAGGCGATTGCCAACATTCATCGGCCCGGCGCGCCGACCGGCCAGCTGGTGACGGCGCTAGGCTTCGGTCTCGCCGCCTTTGTGCTGCTCGCCTCAATCCAGACTGCGATTGACAGCAATATCGAGGCGACTGTCCCTAACGAAGCGCCGGACTACATTGTGCTCGACGTGCCGCGCGACAAGGAAGACGCCTTCCGCACACTCGTGAAGGCTGATGATCCCGATGCGGTAATCCGCACTGTTCCCGCACTGCGCGGACGCATTTTGGCTTATGGTGCGCCGGACAATATGACCCGGGTCGCCGATCTTGAGGAATTGCCCGATGGCGCATGGCCTTTGCGCGGCGAACGCGGCCTGACCTATTCGCCTGATGTACCCGAAGGCAATGTCGTGACCGAAGGCGACTGGTGGGCGACCTACCACAGCGGCGAACCACTTGTCTCGGTTGACGAAGAACTCGCCCAAGCCATCGATCTGAAAATCGGCGATGCGATCACTATCGGCGTTCTTGGCACAGAGCGCACAGCCAAGGTCGCCAATCTGCGCCGGATTGATTGGGAGAATATGGGCTTCAATTATGTTCTCGTATTCTCACCCAACACGCTGGCCGATACGCCGCACAATCTTGCCGCGACGATTGACCTGACTGATGGCAGCGACACCGCGCCTCTGTTGCAAGCGTTGGTGCGCGAATTCCCCTCCAGCTCGGCGATTGAGATCGGACAAGTGCTGGACGAGGCGCAAACAATTCTGGGCCAAGTTGGACTAGCTGTCTTGGCCGCTGCATCTGTCGCGGTTCTGGCTGGAATCGCCGTTCTGCTGGGCGCAATTGCCGCGGCACGTGAAAAGCGTACATACGACACTGTGATATTCCGTGTCCTGGGGGCCAGCCGCAAACAAGTGTGGCTGGTGCTGCTGGCTGAGTTTCTGCTGCTCGCTTTGATCCTGTCGGTCGTGGCTCTGGCATTGGGTGGCGGGATCGCTTGGGCGATTGTGACGCAAATGTTCGAATTTGATTGGCTGCCCAATTGGCCAATCGTGCTGGGCGTGCTGGGCGCGGGCATTGCCCTGGTGCTCGCCTTTGCGTTGGCCGGTTCAGCTCCCGTGCTCAGAGCCAAGCCCGCTCAAGCATTGCGCGAGCTTTAGCGAAAGAAAATTTCAGGCACGTGTAACCTTTCGCTCTTTCAGGCGAATTCCCTGCTGAATCCACTTCAATTCAGGGACGACACATGATCCGCTTTTTCCTCATTCTCGCCAGTATTGCCGGGCTCGCTTTCGGCGCCAATCAATTGATTGCCAAAGACAACACCGCCGGTTGGGAGACGTACTCCGCCTCCTCTTTCCAAGCCGCCCAGAATGCGGGCGACACAATCGTGGTTGATGTTTACGCGACATGGTGCCCGACTTGCCGTGCACAAGCTCCAATCTTGAACGAGTTGCGTAAGGATGCGCGCCTAAAAAATGTGCGCTTCGTGAAAGTCAATTTCGACAAGCATAAGAGCTTCCTTCGCGCGCACCGCATCCCTCGCCAATCGACCGTATTGGTTTTCAAAGGCAAGACCGAGAGCGGCCGTTCCATCGCGCAAACGAACCGTGGCAAGCTGCGCACTTTCGTTCTCAGCAGCATTTAATCACAGGGCTCGCCTGACACACTCGTAAGGTAGGAATTCGAGATGTTTACCAGCATTGCCCTCGCCTTCGTTGCCGGCTTGGTGACGATCCTGAACCCATGCGTGCTCCCGCTTATTCCGATCCTCATCGGTTCGGCCCTGAGCAAGAGCAGGCTGGGTCCAGTGGCTCTCGCCGCCGGGTTGGTGACCAGTTTCACGCTCTTTGGCTTTGCCGTGATCGCGTTTGGCTATTCCATAGGCCTGAACGAGCAGCTCGTCCGCATGTTCGCTGGTGCGTTGCTAATCATAGCTGGCGCGGTGCTCTTGGTGCCAAAGGCGCAAGCTGCCCTTAGCGCTGCGGCTGCGCCTATCACGAATTTCGGCAATGAGCGCCTTACCAAGCTGGGCGGAGATGGCGCTGGCGGACAATACGCCATCGGCCTTCTGCTCGGGATCGTTTGGGCCCCTTGTGTGGGGCCGACGCTGGGCGTTGCCATCGCTGCGGCCAGTCAGGGTGAGAACCTCGCTTCATCATTCCTGATTTTCCTGATCTTTGGCCTCGGCGTAGCCGCCTCAATCTTGATCTTCGCATATGGCTCTCGCAAGGCGTTGGGCGAACGGCGCAAAACGATGACCACACTGGCCAAATACGGCAAGCCGCTGTTTGGCATTGCTCTGCTGCTGGTCGGTGCAATGGTGGTGAGCGGTCTGGACAAAGCAATCGAAGCAGCCTTGCTTGATGTTCTGCCCCAAAGCCTGATTGCCTTCACCACGCGCTATTGATCTGATACGTTCGGTTTTGAACGGTAGGGATCACAACAATATGGCCAAAATCACCGGATTGGGCGGCGTGTTTTTCGTTTCGAAAGACCCAACTGCATCGCGTGCATGGTATCGCGAGGCACTAGGCATTGATGGCCCATACGGCCCGCAAATGGAGTTTTCCGAGGATACGAAAGAGCGCGCGTACTCGCTGCTCTCCATGTTCAGCGACGACAAATATTTCCAGCCCAGTTCATCAGGCTTCATGATCAACCTTCGCGTCGATGATCTGGACGGTTTTTGCGAGGGTCTGCGCGCCAAGAATATCGACGTGCTCGATCAGGTCGACGAAGGCTATGGCAAATTTGCCTGGGTGATGGATCCGGATGGGATCAAGATCGAGTTATGGGAACAATGCGAAGTGCCCCCGCCGATCGATTCCAAACCGGAATAGAGCACCTGACAAGACGGGTTTAAAAGCTAACTCTCGCCAAACCGGATCAAGACCTCTAAGGCCGCGTCATGCAGATTGCAGACTTGCGCATTGCCCTGTTCAGCGGAAACTACAACTACGTCCGCGATGGCGCCAATCAGGCGCTCAATCGCCTCGTGGGCCATCTGCTCGACCAAGGTGCACAAGTGCGCGTCTATGCCCCAGTGGTTGACGAGCCCGCCTTTGAGCCAACCGGCGATCTTGTCGGGATCCCGGCGGTGCGCATGCCGGTGAAAAACCGCGGCGAGTATCGCTTTCCGCTCGGATTGAACGCAGAGGTCAAAGAAGATCTGGCAGCCTTCAACCCCAATATCATGCATGTTTCATCACCCGATGCGGCTGCGCGCGGTGCGGTGAAATGGGCGAAGGCGAAGGGTTTGCCGGTGCTCGCTTCGGTGCACACACGGTTTGAAACCTACCCGCGCTATTACAAGCTCGGCTTTATGGAAAAGCCGGTCGAGAACTGGCTGAGGCGGATGTACCAGCAATGCGATGCCTTGGTCGCGCCCTCGCCCAGCATGGTCGATGTCTTGCGCGAGCAAGGCATGAATGACGATATCTCATTGTGGTCACGCGGCGTCGATCGCGATGTTTTTCATCCCAGCAAACGCGATCAAACATGGCGGCAACAATTGGGCATTGCCGATGATGATGTGGCGATTGGCTTTCTCGGCCGTCTCGTGATGGAAAAGGGGCTGGATGTCTTTACAGACACAATCACCGAACTGACCAAGCGCGGTGTGGCTCACAAGGTGCTGCTGGTCGGCGATGGCCCTGAGCGCGAATGGCTGGAAAAGCGCTTGGAAGGTGCCAGCTTCGCCGGTTTTCAAAGCGGTGCGGATCTGGGCCGCGCGGTCGCCTGCATGGATGTGCTGTTCAACCCATCAGTTACAGAGACATTTGGCAATGTGACGTTGGAAGCTATGGCGTGCGGCGTGCCTGTGGTCGCTGCGCAAGCAACTGGCAGCGAAAGCCTGGTTTCATGCGGCAGCAATGGCCGCCTGATTGCGCCCAGCGACATCACCGGCTTTGCCGATGCCTTGCAGGCCTATTGCGAAAGCGCGGAACTGCGTGCGGCCCACGGCGCAGCGGGATCAACCCGCGCGGATGATTTTGAATGGGACGCGATCAACCAATCCGTCGCGGACACCTATGTCCGTCTGGCCAACCGCGTCACTGAGCCTGCTTAAGTCGACTGCGGCTTAGCGCAGGACGCCGGCCACTGTCATTCGGCGGGCGTAGTACCAAAAAAGAGCGATGCTTAGCCCGATGACTGTGTTCATAACCCAATAGAGAGTCATCGAATCCATGCCAGGAATAGGATTTATCGTCTGGTAAATCACACCGGCCAAAAACCCGGCGAGCGATAGAGCAAAAGCGGGTGCTGCGAACCGGCTGCGGAACAGCAGTAGGATGGACCCCAAAACGGCGCACCACACACCAATGCCAAAGGCTATATTGGCCCAAAGAGGATAGCTTTCCATATAGGCCCGGACAACGTCCCCCGAAACGCCGATTGCCTCGCCTTGCTGGGCATAATATTCAGGTGTTGCGCTCTTTACGGCGAGGTAGTTCTGCCCCCCACCGCCTGCGTTCCACAGCAGGCTGAGCACCCCAACGATCCACAGATGCATGGGCGTTTTGGTTTCGATAGTGTCAGTCATAGTGATCCCTCCCGAAAACGGGTTATGCGACAAGCGCGCAATCTTGGCAAATGCGCCAGTCTGACGCTAGCATCGACCGCGATGTCCGATCTTTTCCCCGACAGCCTTCCGCAATCCTCTAGCGGTGATGAACCAAGCGCCGATGCGCCCTTGGCCGACCGCCTGCGCCCGCGCGCCTTGGATGAGGTGATCGGTCAGGAGCATCTCACCGGGCCAGAGGGCGCAATTGGACGGATGGTCAATGCGGGACGGCTTTCCAGCATGATCCTCTGGGGCCCACCGGGAACGGGCAAAACCAGCATCGCAAGGCTGCTGGCCAATGCCGTGGGAATGCGTTTCGAGGCAATCAGCGCGGTATTCTCAGGCGTTGCCGATTTGAAGAAGGCATTCGCTGGTGCGCAGACCGCAGCCAAGGCCGGGCAACGCACGCTGCTTTTCGTAGACGAGATCCACCGCTTCAATCGCGCACAGCAAGATGGTTTTCTGCCCTATGTGGAACAAGGTTCTGTCACGCTGGTCGGGGCGACCACAGAGAACCCCAGCTTCGCTCTGAACGCTGCCTTGCTCAGCCGCGCGCAAGTGCTGATCCTGCATCGTTTGGACGCGGTGGCTTTGTCGCAATTGTTGGATCGTGCGGAGGAACTGGAAGAGCCGCTTCCGCTCACCTCCGACGCGCGCGAAGCCTTGGTTGCGAGTGCCGATGGCGATGGGCGATTTTTGCTCAATCAGGCGGAAACGCTCTACAACGCCCAGATCGCAGAACCTCTCGATCCAGCTGCGCTTGGCGCGTTCCTACAACGCCGTGTCGCCGTCTATGATAAGGACCGCGATGGCCACTACAATCTGATCAGCGCGCTCCACAAATCGCTGAGAGGGTCAGACCCGCAAGCGTCGCTGTATTACATGGCCAGAATGCTGACCGCAGGCGAAGAGCCGCTCTATGTGCTGCGCCGTTTGGTGCGGTTTGCGAGCGAAGACATTGGCCTCGCCGATCCGCA
>CAKZSF010000205.1 GCA_937920575.1 uncultured Sphingomonadaceae bacterium
ACGCAGAAACACATCACAATCCACCATGACGAGATCCCTCGCGCGAACCATTTCTTTGAAAATGAAACGGACGAGATGATGCTGGCGGTCGACAATTATCTCGACTTCCGACTCGCGCCGGATTGCCCGATCAAATGATGCTCTGAAGCTGGATTTCGGCTTCTACCCATCTTTCGCATACCCAGCGTCTCTCGGTGAATTCACCGAGGGTGACGCGCTGCCTCATCCCAATATGCAACTGATTTCCATGCCTCTTTTTGCATTTCTTCGCACATGTGATAGTATAACATTCACTAGAGGAGAGAATGTTATGGCTTATCTCGACACAACTGGAGCAACATCCCAACAGAGAATGACTGCCATCGGGGCAACCGGATTGGTCAACGCTGGGCTGGCTGCGGCTGTAATTCTGGGGCTGGCGACGACCTATGTCCCGGCGCCCCCTTCACCCAATCCGACCGGCACTTTCATCCCTGAGATCACGCTCGACCCACCTCCACCTGACCCGAAAAAGATCGAAGAGGATATCGTGGAGAAAAAGGTAACGAGCGAAATCACCGTCATTGACCGGCCGTTTGATGTGCCCGTCAGAGATCCGTTCGAGAGCCCGGTGTCTGATCCGAGCGAGGATGCCACACCTGACCCCACCGGCAAAGACGAAGAGAATACGCAAAAAAAGGAGGAACCTGTCGAAGATCTGCCACAAGATCCCCCTCCACCTCCGCCCCCGTCTTTCACGCCGAAGGCTCCCCAGCCAATCAACAGCGCCGCCGGATGGGTAACCGTGAATGATTATCCTCGCTCAGATCTTAATCGGGGCAATGAGGGCACCACGCGCATCGCTCTGAGCGTGGATGCTCGCGGCCGTGTGACCGATTGTCAGATCACCCAATCCAGTGGCCATGTGAGACTTGACCGAAAGACATGCGCCAAGGCCAAGCAACGCGCGCGCTTCGATCCGGCAACCAATGAAAATGGTGAGACTGTTGCAGGCATATTTTCTGCCGCAGTGCGCTGGCAAATTCCGCAATGACGATAACACAGGTTTTGCCCTGACAGGTTCCCTGCTGGCCCGCCCCGCGAGCACTCACTGGGCGGGTCCTTTTTGCTCGCTTAATCGAGCGCCTGATCAACGCGGTCCACCGGCGCGTCGCCCTCGTCAGTTGGGACCGTCCAGATCGCGACATTCATGATCATGATTGCAGCTAGAACCGCCATCAAACCCGCGCGCTTGGATTCACCTTTCACCCGCCACAGATAAATCGCGCCCGCGATCAGCGCAAAGGCAGCAAGCATCAAGATGGACAACACGATATTCATTGTAAAATCTCTTTTCCTAAGCGCCCCACTTAGCTGATCCTGCTTGCAAATGTAACACGATGCTCCCAAGTGCATTAACAGGATTCGCGATAAGGGATCGCGTTAATAGGAGGAAATCTCATGGGAATTTTCAGTTCCATCAAAAACGCAATTTTTGGCAGCGATGAAGAAGACAAGGCAGCGGAAGCAGCACCTGCAGCAACCGCGGCGGCAGAGCCAGAGCGTGCCGCAATCAGCAATGTTGACGTTGTTGCTCGCGTTGGTGCCATCCCCGGTTCGGACAAGTTGAACTGGCAGAACTCGATCGTTGATCTGATGAAGCTGCTCAACATCGACCCCAGCTATGAAAACCGTAAGGAACTGGCTGCTGAAATGGGCAACACCAGCTATTCGGGTTCAGCCGAAGACAACATCCTGCTGCACAAGCAAGTGATGAATGCCATCGCTGATGCTGGCGGCATTGTTCCTGACGAACTCAAGAACTGATCGAGGCCAACACGATCACAGCGGGTGTTTGACACTCGCCCGGTCGCGCGCCAGACATGGGGCATGACCGAACAAACAAACATTCTGACACGCCGCCAAACCCTCACCGGGATTGGCGGCGTTTCTCTTGCCGCCCTTCTCCCCGCTTGTGCCGCGAAACCAATGCTGGACACGACGAGCGCAAGCTCAGCAGCGGCCTCGGCCGAAGCCGTATCAGCCGCCAATGCGATGTTGGAGAAAGTGGCGTTCCGTCTGCTCTCGCACCAGCCAGAGCGGGCGACGGGTCTGGGTGTTGATACGGGTACCTACGACCATCTGCGCAGCAAGCTGGAGGATCAGTCGCGCGCCGGCAAAAACGCGCTGGCCGCTACCATGCGAGAGGATCTCGCGACACTCAAGGCATGGCCGCGCGACGGTTTGGATGCCGACACGGTCACCAATCTCGATGTCGTCGAAAGCGGCTATGCGCTAGGCATTGATGGACTGGCCCTGCCCTATGGCGATACGCCCATCGGCAGCTGGCGAACGGCGCCGTATGTGGTGATCCAGAATTGCGGCACGTATATCGATATGCAGCGCTTTATGGAGGCGACGCATCCGGTGAAGACCGAAGCCGATGGCGATGCCTATCTCGCCCGCTTGCAGGCCTATCCCGGCGTGCTGGAGGGCGAACGCCAACGCATCGTTGCCGCGCGCGAAATGGGCGTTGTGCCGCCCAGCTTCCTGCTCGACAAAGCGATCCGCCAGATGGAGGGAACCATCGCGGCGGCCAAGTCTGGCGAATTGCTGGTGCCTGCTTTCCGCAAATCCCTTGCCGATGCTGGACTGAATGCAACGGCTGGCGAAGCACTTGCCAAGCAATATGTCCAATTCCCGATCGCCGTCGCGATGGAGGCGCAGCTTGACGAACTGAAGGCCCAGCGCGCCATTGCTACCGATGATCCCGGCATGTGGGCGCGGCCGGGCGGTGATGAGTGGTACGCATGGGCGCTGCGATCCAGCACCACGACCAATCTCACCCCTGACGAGGTCCATGAGCAGGGGCTGGAAGAACTCGCAGCTCTGCACGCTCGAATGGATCCAATCCTGCGCGAAATTGGCTACACATCCGGCACAGTCGGCGAACGGATGCAGGCGCTCAGCCGTGACCCGCGCTACAAATTCGCCGAAGGCGATGCGGGCCGCGAAGAAATCATGGAATTCATTTGGGACCGCATCAACTGGATCAAGGGCCAAATGCCGCGCGCGTTCAACACGCTCGTTGATCCCAATATGGAAGTGCGCCGCATTCCGATCAACGAAGAGGCGGGCGCGCCCGGTGCCTATGGCGGAGCGGGCAGCAAAGATGGCAGCATTCCGGGACGTTTCTGGATCAATCTGCGCACCACTGATCTGCACCGCAAATATGATCTGGCTGATCTGACCTATCACGAGGCCATTCCGGGCCATGT
>CAKZSF010000206.1 GCA_937920575.1 uncultured Sphingomonadaceae bacterium
TATTGACGCGCTGGAAGCAGCCGGACGCCGTAGCGCCGAATTTGAGGCCGCATGGTGGCACAAATTCTCTGGGCCATTGTCGGCGCTTCTGATGCCGCTGTTGGGCGGAATCGCCGCTTTTGGCCTCGCGCGATCGGGTCAACTGTTTCTGCGGGCGATCATCGGCATGGCGCTGGGCTTTGCCTATTTCGTTGTCGACAATGCTGCGCTGGCGATGGGCAATTTCGGAGGCTATCCGCCGCTCTTGGCCGCATGGGCGCCGTTTGTGCTGTTTGCGCTTATTGGCGAGGCGGTGCTCGTTCGGACAGAAGAGTGAGCCAAATGGACTGGTCTTTGCGGCTCGCACGGCCAGATGATGCTGATTTCTTGCCGGATGTAGAGCGTGCCGCTGGGCAGCTTTTTCACGGTGATCCCGATCTCGTCGACATTGATATCGATGATGTGCTGGACGTGGATGAACACCGCGGGTTCATTCGCAAGGGCCATTGCCTGACAGCGCTGATCGGCGAACAGATCGTTGGCTTTCTGACAGCGGAGCCGCTGAGGCGCGAACTGCATATTTGGGAACTGTCCGTCCACCCAGACTGCCAACAACGCGGCATTGGAGCCGGTTTGATCCGAGCCTGCCAGATCGATGCGCGCAACAGCGGTTTTCGTGCGATCACGCTGACAACCTTCCGCGATAATGCGTGGAACGGGCCGTTCTATCAGCGGATGGGCTTTGCCGAAGTCAGCGATTTTGAAGCGCATCCAAGGCTCGCCTCAGAGCTTGAGAGCGAGGCGGAAAGCGGCCTGCCCCGCGAGCGGCGCTGTGCCATGATTCACTTTCTGGCTTAGCCCAATTGCGCCAATCCGCCCCAATTGGGGCAATTGCCTCCCCATAAACAATCCCATTTAAACAATGGCTTAGTTTCACTTTACACTTTGTGGCAACATTTGGGCTTGATTTGCCACATTTATGCCATATTTTGAATAGGCCGCAGGAAAGGCCCCCCAAAGGCCTAACCACAAACCGGCGGCACATTAGGAGATGATCATTATGAAGAAATTTGCACTGACCGCCTTGGGCGCGACTTCGATGCTGGCACTGGCTGCTTGCAACACCGATGCTGAAGAGCAGGCAGCAGGCGGCGAAGAGCCAGTGGCAACTGCAGAAGCAGGCGATGGCGATGCAACGGCAGTGGCTGACGGCGCAGAAGGCACCGATGCAGAAGCCGGCACGGACGCAACCGCTGAAGGCGCAACCGAAGGCGAAGGTGAAACCGGCGCTGAAGGTGAAACTGAAGGCGAAGAAGAGGCCGCGACTGAATAATCGCGCTTCGGGCCCACCAGCCCACTCAACCAAGCAAAACCGGGAACGGCTCTCGCATCACTGCGGGGGCCGTTTCTTTTGTGTGGATGGACAAGAAGAGCGTCTAGCGCCAGCCCCTTAAGCGACCCCCTAACGTGACAGCCCTAGCGTGACATCATCGTGCTGCGTGCAATCCGCCCAACCAGCGGCCACATGCCCTTGTGGTTCGCTCCGTGGAATGTGGAGTCCACACCCAGATGCTCGGCCAGCCGCCGGTGCGCTTCTGGCAGTGAGTGATACGGCATCGATGGCATCAAATGATGCAGCGCGTGATACCGCAGGCCCACCGGCGCCCACAGCTCAGCAATCTGACCGGGTGGCGGGACGTTGACCGAATCCAGATATTGCGCGGTCACCGTCATCGGCTCGCCGTCATTCTCCCACAAATGCGCAACCAATGTGCGCAGTTGGTTGAACACCGCGACCAGAGAAAAGATCGCGAGCGCAATCAGCAGAGGTCGCCAGCCAATCACAGCAGGGCTGGCGAGCAGCACCAGCGCCCATAGGCTCGCGCCGACCTCTTGCCATAGAACCCGCTTGCGGAAATCGCCGGTCGGGGCCTTGCGGCGAAAATCGGGGTTGATCGACAGGGCAGATGCTCGTTCCCACACCAGTTTGCGCAAAGGCGGGATCAGCAGCCCAAGCGGGTTGAGAATACCGCAGCGGATAATCAACGCAATCGGTGCGAGCGCCGCAATCAGCACGAAAGCGGGCAGCGACCATGGCTTCATCAGCGCCAAGGGAAGATATTCTGGATCCTCGATCGTACCATACTGGGTGCGCTTATGGTGGAGCGTGTGGACGCCCTCATACATGAAGCTCGGCGTCAGCATCGGGATACCGACCAGCACATTCCACGCGGTGCGAAACCCGGGCAACGCATTCTTGTGAATATGCGTTAGCTCGTGAATGAACAGCAGCGCCCGATACAGAGCCAGCACCGCAACCACTGCGAACAGCACAGCGACAGGCACGCTCTGGCTAAGGATTGCACCGGCCAATGATCCATAGCCGACAGCGGCCGAAATCAGCAGATCAGGCCAATAAATATCGCCGCGCGCGTTGGCGATGTCTTTCGTCAAATCGCGCGCCGCCCGCAGCATCGCCATATCATCGGGGATATCGGCATGCACACGCCGCGCCGCACCCATCGGGCTGGCGGTTGGCTGAGACAGGGAATTCGGCACGGTCATTCGATCAATTTGTCCAGTCTTCGTCTTGCGCTGCTCTTTACCACCCTTGGCAATATGCGCAAAGGGTACGCCTTACGCGCTTGACAAGCGGCCTCTGGCGGCATCAGGTCTAACCCACAATGAACCGAGAGAGACTGCGGTGAGCGCCGAACAGATAGTTATCACACCCGTTTCCAGCAAGCGCGAGCGCAAGCAATTTATCGATTGCGCTTATCGATTGAATGCATCGGACCCGAACTGGGTTCCGCCCTTGCGCAGCGAAGCGCGCGATCTGATCACGCCGGGCAAGAACCCGTTTCACGAGCATGCGCGGATGCAGTTGTTCCTCGCCAAGCGCGGTGACGAAGTTGTTGGGCGTATTTCAGCGCATATTGACGAGCTCGCTCTGACTCAGCCGCCAGAGCAGGGCATGGGGCCCGGCACCGGAAATTGGGGCCTGCTCGAGGCCGTCGACCAGCAGGTCACGCATGCACTGATCGAAACCGCCGAACACTGGCTGCGCGATCAAGGCATGACGCGTGTGCTCGCGCCAATAAGCTTGTCTGTTTGGGAAGAGCCAGGCTTGCTGATCAAAGGCCACGACCATCCACCGACAGTGATGATGGGCCATAATGATGCGCGCCATCAGGGCTGGATTGAAAGCGCGGATTACACTTTGGCAAAGCGCCTCTTTGCGTACGAATTGGATATCAGCACGCCATTTCCCCCTTTGATCGAACGGATCGTCAAATCAGGAGAGCGCAGTTCCAAAATCAACATTCGCGGCGCAGAGCTCAAACATTTTGACCGGGATGCAGAGATCATCCTGAGCATTCTCAACGATGCTTGGTCGGACAATTGGGGCTTCGTTCCCTTTACCGAGCATGAGGTGGAGCATGTGGGGAAGGCTCTCAAACCGCTGGTGCGCGAAGATTTGATCATGATCGCCGAGCTGGAGGGCGAGCCCGTCGCGTTTATGATGACGCTGCCCAATCTCAACGAGCCAGTCGCCAAAATCGACGGCAAGCTGTTCCCGTTTGGCTGGCTCACAATGCTCCGCTGGCTGCGGCAACCCAATTGCCGCACCATGCGCGTCCCGTTGATGGGCGTAGTCAAGCGCCTGCAATCCAGCCGCATGGCCAGCCAACTGGCCTTTATGATGATCGAATATATCCGCCGCAACGCGACCGCGAATTATGGCGCAACCCGCGGCGAATTGGGTTGGGTGCTGGAGGACAATCAAGGCATGGTCGCGATTGCCGATGCCATCGATAGCACGGTCAACAAGGAATATGCGATCTACGAAAAGACCCTCTGAAAAGCGTGGTCAAAGAGCCACAAGGTCTGCCGAAACGTAAAAGGTCTCCACTCAGAAACTGAGTGAAGACCTTTCGGGATCGTATCACCAACCGCTTGGACGGGAGGGGGGTCTCGGCGGGTGATACCAAGAGAATGCCCGGCCAAAAAAAGCGTTCCCGCAGCCGAAGACTTTTTTGCACTTTTTCGCAAACCATCTCGATCAAATGCTGTTATCCCTCTGGTTTGAAAGCATTTTACTCATCTCAAAGGGGAATATTTTCTCCGCCGCTTGTCAGAATATTGGCTATTTCTGATCGCGCCATCTACATGGGCGAAACGCAAAACCACTTCGAAAACAGGAACTGCAAAGCCGCCAGCACGTTGCCCCTGCAAGAAATCAGACACAGTCCATTAGACGGGAAATGAATTTATGTCGCTCAGCGCTCAAATCGCCAACAGCTTGCCTTACCTGCGCCGCTATGCCCGCGCGCTATGCGGGTCGCAGCGGACCGGCGATGCGTTTGTCCAGGCAACGCTGGAAGCAGCGATTGCCGACCCGGAAGTCAAGGCCTCGCTCGCAGGCGGCAAAGTGGCGCTGTACAAGGCGTTCAATGCCGTGTGGTCGAGCGCGCATCTGGAAATCGCTGCTGAAACACAGGATGCCGGCACTCACGAGCTTGCCGCCAAGGCGCAGCTCGACAAGGTCACACCGCTCAACCGGCAGGCGCTTCTTCTGACCACGTTGGAGGATTTCTCCGCTGCCGAAGCGGGCGAGATCATGAATCTTTCCGCTGAACAGATCGAAAGCCTCGTCGCAGAGGCCGTGGCCGAGATTGACAAGGAAAGCGTCACGCAAGTCCTGATCATCGAGGATGAGCCGCTGATTTCGATGCAGTTGGAAGACCTCGTCACATCCATCGGTCATTCCATCTGCGGCACAGCCGCTACACGCACACAAGCGCAAGAGGTGGTCGCCAATTGCACGCCAGGCCTCGTCTTGGCCGATATTCAGCTCGCTGATGGCAGTTCAGGCATTGATGCGGTGGAAGACATTCTGAAGATTGCCAACGTGCCTGTCATTTTCATCACAGCCTATCCCGAACGGCTGCTAACCGGCGACCGGCCAGAGCCGACCTATCTGGTCACCAAGCCGTTTGAGGAAAAGACGGTACAGGCTGCGATGAGCCAAGCACTGTTTTTTGGATCGACCAAACCGCTCGACTAAGTTTGGCAGGAACGTGGACCTAAGACTGCGCCGCGCGCGGGATAAACGCGCTTGGCTTACGCACCGGCACAACCAACACGCAGCGCACGCCTTTGGGATCAAACGTCAGATCAACCGGATTGCCCAGCTCATGGGCAACGATCCTCTCGATCAGATCGAGCCCGAAGCCGCGCGAACCATCGTTTTCAACCGGTGGACCACCGCGCTCCTGCCAGATCAATTCTGCACGATCATCATCGAGTAGGCTCCAACGCACTTCGATTTTGCCGCCGGGTTCGCTCAGTGCGCCATATTTGGCCGCGTTGGTCGCCAGCTCATGCACTGCAAGGCCCAGCAGCAGCGCGTCATTGGGCGCGAGATCCACTGCTGGCCCGCTCAACTCCAGCGTGTGGCCATCATCATCCATCGCATAAGGCGCCAGCTCCGCCTGCACCACATCGCGCACTGGTGTGGTCGACCAGTCGGATTGCGTTAGCAGATCATGCGTCGCCGACAGTGCCCGGATCCGTCCCGTCAAACTCTCGGCAAAGCCATCCAGACTGTCGCTACGCCTCCGCGTTAACGCGATAATCGACAACACATTGGCGAGCGTGTTCTTGACCCGGTGATTGAGCTCACGCGTCAGCGAATTGCGGATCGAACTTTGTTCGGCATACCACTCGAGCGCGGCCTCGTCCTCGACCGCTTGCTGCGTCAACAACCGCGCCACAAAGGACAGCAGCAGCGCAACCAACAGCCCGAATTGCAGCACCAGCAGGGATTGCACCGACAGATTGCGCGCATCAGGAGCAACCAGCTCGAGCATCCACGGTCGGTTGGCAATGATCACTTCCTGCTCTGTCGAGGGGCCGGTTGTGCCATCGGATACCGCAATGGAGGCAACGCGCAAATTGTGCGCCGCCGGATCGTAGAGATTCACTCCATATTGCCCCGAACCCTCCAGCTCGAGCGCGGACAGA
>CAKZSF010000207.1 GCA_937920575.1 uncultured Sphingomonadaceae bacterium
TGTCGAGGGTGAACAGCTGCCCATGCCGCTGACGCGCGAAGTGGCCGAGGACAAGGCGCTGGTCGCGAAATCGGGTGAGCTTTGGTCTTTCAACGCATCGGTCACGCTCGATGATCAGGGGCATCCCCATATCGGCATCACCATGGGTGAAGATTTGGGTGTATCCAAAGTAGGCGGTCCGAAACAGATGCGCCATTTTCGTTGGAGCGGCAGAGAGTGGATTGGCGGAAAATCGACCAAGCTGCCCGTGGGGAATGGCGATCTGGTGGTCGATAATCGCGACGATGTCCGCTTTCTGCTGGCGTCCCGAAACCGTGCTGGCGACGGTGTGATTGCGTGGTGGGAAAGCGATGATGCCGGCGCTAGCTTTAAACGCACACGCGAGCTTTTGGTGCGTGATCGGGCAAGCTTCGCGATCAGCAGCTTCATTCGGAACGCGCACCCCGATGCCCGTGTGATTGTTGCTGAAAGAGCGCGCGGCACGGATGATCGGCGCATGTATTTGCTGGGCGACAATGGACCCGTGACAAGGTCGGTCGGACAGCGCTAGATCGGTCCGATGAGACGATATCCGATCAAGCGCTTCAATCCGGCATTCAATCCGATAGACCGCAGAGCAATCGTGGCAGCAGCTGCATTAAGCCTTGCCGCATGCAGCGACTCTGAAGGCGATCAAAACGGCGAACCATTGCCAACTGCCGCGAGCGACTTTGCCTCGGCAGATAGCTGCGAAACCCCGTCTAACGTCCGTGTCCGGATCGATGGTGGGACGTTCATCATGGGCAGCAACGCCGTCTATGCAGAGGAAAGCCAAGAACGGGAGACCACGGTCGATGGTTTCTGGATCGATCCGCATGAAGTGACCAACCGTCAATTTGCCGAATTTGTGGAGGCAACGGGTTATCAGAGCGTGGCTGAAAAACCGGTTGATCCGGATCAGTTCGGTGTTCCGCTGGAGCAAATTCCGCCATTTATGCTGGAAGCAGGCTCGGCCGTCTTTACCCCACCGGACCGCCCTTCGCGCAATTATGGCGATTGGTGGGAATATGTCCCCGGCGCGAGTTGGCGCAAACCCTATGGCCGGCAAGGTCCAGAAGCGCGCCCTGATCAACCAGTGGTGCATTTGGCGTGGGACGATATGCGCGCCTATGCTGAATGGAAGGGAGGACGCATCCCGACCGAAGCCGAGTGGGAATATGCAGCCAGCGCAGGCGCTGAAAAGTACACTGATCAGCCTGATTCGCGCCTCGCAAATAGCTGGCAAGGGGTGTTCCCGCTCGTCAATGAAGGCAAGGATGGGTTCAAGGGCATTGCGCCCGTCGGCTGCTTTGAGCCCAACACTTATGGGCTCTACGATATGGTCGGCAATGTTTGGGAAGTAACCGCCGATTTCTTCCGCCCGGGCCATGATCCGGCGGATCGAGACAATCCGCGTGGCCCCAGCGAAAACGCCGCATATGACCCGGTTAATCCCGGATTCGCCAGCCGTGTGATGAAGGGGGGCAGCTACCTTTGTGCGCCCAATTACTGCCAGCGCTACCGCCCGGAAAGTCGGCAAGGACGCGACACTGGATTGGGCGCATCCAATGTCGGCTTTAGGCTGGTCTATGACAGCGCTGCGCAAAAATAGGTTATCTGGCAGAGCGCCTGTTTGATCAGCCCGCTGGTGCGGTTGCTCTATTTGAAAAGAGTCAGGCTGGCGGCATTACTCTGTCTCCAAGAGTAATGCCGTGCGACCTTGCCAGCGTCTGCGTCCGCTGGCATCGCTCTGTGAATGAGCAGCACTGACACATCTTACGATTCTCGCTTCATCCCGATGGATGGTGTGCACAATTTCCGAGACTATGGCGGATATTCCTCGCGCCATGGCGGGCAAGTGAAGACAGGCTTGCTCTGGCGCTCGGGCCATCATTCTGAAGCAAGCGACGCGGATTTGGCGAAGGTTGACGAGGCGGCGCTGGCGCATGTCATTGACCTGCGCGGCAATAGTGAGCGGGCCAAACATGCCTGTCGGCGCTCGGATGCTTTCTCCGCTGAAGTGCTGTTGTTCGATGGAGAGACAGCCGGGCTCAATCTTGCGCCGCATGAACAGGCCGGTGGCCGCGCAACGGATGCCGCGAGTGCGCATGAAGCGATGACGCAACTTTACGCCAATCTGCCCAATCGCGAGCCATTGCTGTGGATCTTGCGTCACTATTTTGCTGCCTTGTCACAAGGGCAGGGTGCCAGCCTGGTGCATTGCGCAGCGGGCAAGGATCGCACTGGAATGGCCTGTGATTTGCTGCACCATGTTCTGGGTGTGCATCCTGATGATGCGATGGCCGATTACCTGCTCACCAACCATGCGCCTAACAACGAGGAACGCATCGAACATGGTCGCGAGTTGATGGATAAGAAGTATGGCGCGATGGATATCGAAACCGTGCGCGTTTTGATGGGTGTGCACGAGGATTATTTGCACGCGGCGCGCAAAGCTGTGGAAGCCAGTCACGGTTCCGTGGACGCGTTCCTGTGTGATGTGCTGGAAGTTGACGATGCGATGCAGGATGCGCTGCGCTTGCATTATCTCAGCCAGTGACCAACTTGGCGTAACCAGATCGTTTAAGCAGCGAATATGATTGCGAGAAACGCTTTCTCTCGCCTCTAGGAATTGAATCATGACCACACACAAAACCCGCATGTTGATCATTGGCTCTGGCCCGGCTGGCTATTCGGCGGCCATTTATGGCGCACGAGCGGGGATGGAGCCGATTGTGGTGCAGGGTCTGCAGCCCGGCGGGCAGCTGACCATCACCACAGATGTCGAGAACTATCCCGGCTTTGCTGATGTGATCCAGGGCCCGTGGCTGATGGAGCAGATGCAAGGGCAGGCCGAACATGTCGGCACACGCATGATGTGGGACACGATTGTCGAGGTTGATCTGGAAAACGGCTCTCCGTTCACAGCAATTGGCGACAGCGGCGATGAATATGTCGGCGATGTGCTGGTGATCGCAACGGGTGCGCAGGCCAAGTGGCTGGGCGCGCCGGGAGAAGAGGCGCTGGGCGGCAAGGGTGTTTCTGCTTGTGCGACGTGTGATGGCTTTTTCTATCGCGGTAAGAAAGTCGCCGTGATCGGCGGCGGCAACACCGCTGTAGAAGAAGCCCTGTATCTCACCAACCATTCCGACGATGTGACGCTGATCCACCGCCGCGACGAGTTGCGCAGTGAGAAGATCCTACAGGATCGTGTCTTCGCCAATGAGAAGATCACGCCGATGTGGAACAAGACCGTGAAGAGCTTCGAGGCTGGCGAAGACGGCATGCTCCACCATCTGGTGCTGACCGACACGCAAACCGGCGAGGAATCAACGCTGGAAGTTGATGGCGCGTTTGTGGCTATTGGCCATGCTCCCTCTACTGAACTGTTCAAAGGCAAATTGCCGATGGATGATGGCGGCTATCTGTTGGTTGAGCCCGGCACTCCGAAGACCGAAATT
>CAKZSF010000208.1 GCA_937920575.1 uncultured Sphingomonadaceae bacterium
CGGACGCGACGACCGACTGACGTTTTCTCAAGAAGCGCTCAGCCCCCGCGAGGCGCTTGAAAAAATGGACCGGCATGTTGGCGCAGTTTTTCTGCGACGACGTGCCGGTTTTTTCATGTCTCTTTGCGATTGAACCGCTCCCGTTCTGTGCAAAGCAAACCAGCATCGACCGATGGCGTCTCGTCACTTTCCATGGACCGGTTGCTGCGCTAACCGTCACAGCAGTATTGAGACAGGAAGATCGATGACACAAGGCGCGGAATGGCAAGGACGAGTCGGACAAAGCTGGGCCGAGGAGTGGCGCAGGACCGATCGCAGCTTCACCCAATTGACCGAGCGATTGCTCCAAGAACAACGCGGGCAACAGTTCAGTGACGTGGTCGACATTGGATGCGGTGCCGGTGAGATTTCCCTCGCGATTGCACGCAATCACCCCAATGCGCGTGTCACCGGGATCGACATTTCTCAAGACTTGATATCCGCCGCCCGCCAACGCGGTGAGCATATGGCAAACGCGGAGTTCTTGCTTGCTGACGCAGCGGTCTGGCGTCCGGATAGCAGCAGGCGCCCGCAATTTATGGTGTCGCGTCACGGCGTGATGTTTTTTGATGAGCCGGTAGAGGCCTTTGCCAATTTGAAAGCGGCTGCTGCGCCCGATGCCAAACTGGCCTTCTCTTGTTTCCAGAAAGCGGCTGACAATGTTTGGGCAACTGAACTGAGAGGTGCGCTGCAGTCAGATGCTCCTGCCTCTGGTGATACCGGGCCGGGGCCCTTCGCATTTGGCGATCGTGCGCGCGTGGAGATGGTGCTTTCGCAGGCAGGATGGCAAGACATTGCGATCGAAGGATTCGACTACGCGATGATATTTGGGACCGGTGACGATGCGATTGAGCAGGCCTTAGGTTACTTCACGCGTATAGGCCCGGTTGCGCGCCTTCTGTCCGAGTTGACGGATGACGCGGAACGGCAACAGGTCAATTCCAAGCTGCAAGCTCTGTGCGAACAACACTGGATCGACGGGATCGTCGCCATGCCAGCAGCAGCTTGGATTGTTACGGCGCGAGCTTAGGGTCAGCCTAGCTTAGACATCCTTCCACAACCGGTGGCGCCAGCACTGCATAGAATTGCCGTGCAATTGGTCTTGTCCCAAAGCCAGCAAGGCCTTACCTGCAATTCATGCAATCGACCAACGACATCCGGCGGTCCTTTTTGGACTATTTCGCCTCTGCGGGGCACACGCAAATTGCCTCTGCGCCGCTTGTGCCGCACAACGACCCGACTCTGATGTTCGTCAATGCGGGCATGGTGCCGTTCAAGAACGCTTTCACAGGACTTGAAACGCCCCCGGGCGCGACCGCGACCAGCTCGCAAAAATGCGTGCGGGCAGGCGGCAAGCACAATGATCTCGACAATGTCGGGTACACTGCACGGCACCACACGTTCTTTGAAATGCTCGGCAACTTTTCCTTTGGCGACTATTTCAAAGACCAAGCGATCGAGCATGCGTGGACGTTGCTGACCAAAGAGTGGGGCCTTGCCGCTGACAAATTGTTGGCAACGGTCTACCACACTGATGACGAGGCGTTCGATCTTTGGCGCAAAATCTCTGGTTTGCCAGAGGATCGCATTATCCGAATCCCGACCAGCGACAATTTCTGGTCGATGGGAGACACAGGTCCGTGCGGTCCATGCAGCGAAGTGTTCTATGATCACGGCGATCATATCGTTGGTGGCCCCCCGGGTTCGCCGGATGAAGACGGTGATCGCTTTATCGAGATATGGAATCTCGTGTTCATGCAGTTTGATCAGGCAGCGGACGGTACGCGCAGCGGCTTGCCGAAGCCATCGATTGACACGGGCATGGGGCTGGAGCGGATTGCCGCTGTCATGCAGGGTGTCCACGACAATTATGACACGGATACGTTCAAGGCGCTGATTGCGGCCTCTGAAAATCTCACCGGCGTGGTTGCAGAGGGTGAGCGCACGGCGAGCCATCGGGTGATTGCAGATCACTTGCGCTCCACCAGTTTCTTGATCGCTGATGGTGTGCTGCCGTCCAACGAAGGGCGCGGATACGTCCTGCGCCGGATCATGCGTCGGGCGATGCGGCATGCGCATTTGCTGGGTGCAAGCGAGCCCCTGATGCACCGGCTTGTTCCCGCGCTTGTGGCTGAGATGGGCAATGCCTATCCCGAGCTAACGCGCGCGCAGGCATTGGTGTCTGAAACGCTGGAACGCGAAGAAACCCAATTCCGCCGCACTCTCGACAATGGTTTGCGGCTATTGGACGAAGCGACCGGAGAGATGGGTGAGGGCGACAGCTTGCCCGGTACAACCGCCTTCAAACTCTACGACACGTATGGTTTCCCGTATGACTTGACTGAAGATGCGCTGCGCCCGCGCGGAATATCGGTCGACCGCGACGGGTTCGATGCTGCGATGGAAGAGCAAAAGGCAGCGGCTCGCGCCGCGTGGAAGGGCTCTGGCGCAGCGGCGGATGACGATCTGTGGTACGACATCGCTGAACGCGAAGGGGCCAGCGAGTTCACGGGCTACACAGCCACCGAAGGCGAGGGCACTGTTGTTGCCTTGATTGTGGATGGCAAGGAAGTCCCCTCTGCGAAATCTGGTGACGACGTCATTGTGCTGACCAATCAAACGCCGTTCTATGGTGAAAGTGGCGGTCAGATGGGCGATAGCGGCGCGATCTCCACCGCCGATGGTTTGCGTATTGCCGTGAGAGATACCAGCAAGCCGCTGGGCCGATTGCATGCCCATAACGGCAAGGTCGAGCAGGGACAGATTGCGATTGGCGACACGGTGCATCTTGAAATCGATGTTGCTCGCCGCGATGCGATCCGTTCCAACCACTCTGCAACTCATCTGCTGCACGCCGCGCTCCGCAACCAGCTGGGTGCGCATGTTACGCAGAAGGGTTCGCTGGTTGCGCCTGACCGGCTGCGGTTCGACTTTTCGCATCCAAAGCCGTTGGATGCAGCCGAAATTGCTGCGATTGAAGCCGAAGTGAACGCGGAAATCCGTCACAACGACCCTGTCTCGACGCGTTTGATGACACCTGACGACGCCGTAGAGGCGGGCGCGCTTGCTCTGTTCGGCGAGAAGTATGGTGACGAGGTTCGCGTGCTCGCAATGGGCCGGGATAATTGGGGCGATTCAGGCCGGAGTTACTCGGTCGAGCTGTGCGGCGGCACTCATGTGAAGGCCACTGGCGACATTGGCATTTTGCGGATCGTGTCGGAAAGTGCGGTCAGTTCGGGTGTGCGCAGGGTTGAGGCGCTGACCGGGGAAGCTGCGCGCAATTGGCTCGTTGGCCGGGAAGAAACCGTCAAAACGCTCGCAGGTGTTCTGAAAACTTCACCGGACGAAGTCGAAACACGCGTTGCCGCGTTGGTTGATGAGCGCAAAAGGCTGGAGCGCGAGCTGGCCGAGGCGAAAAAGACTTTGGCACTGGGTGGCGGCGGTGGCGCTGCCTCTGGTCCCAAGGACGAAGACATTGGAGGCGTGGCATTCTCCGGCCAAGTCTTGGAAGGGCTAAATCCCAAGGATTTGCGCGGTCTGCTTGACGAAGCGAAGCAACGCATGGGCAGCGGCGTAGCGGCGATTGTCGCGGTGAATGAAGGAAAGGCTGCTTGCGCGGTCGGGGTCACCGACGATTTGACTGGTACACACAGCGCGGTCGATCTTGTCCGGGCAGGCGTGGAGGCGCTTGGCGGGAAAGGCGGCGGCGGTAGGCCGGATTTGGCGCAAGGCGGTGGGCCGGACGGTTCCAAAGGCGATGCGGCGATCGATGCTATCAAGCAAGCGATGGCGGGCTAAGCGCTCTCACCGGTGTTATCCGCGACACCCATCCCCATACTGCGTAGCCGGGGTTTCTCTGTGAGGCCGCCTTCGACCTCCAACCGCTCGCGGTATTCATCCCGTTTGGCGTGGATTGAGGCGATCACAGGGCCCATCGCGACGCCAATATCGACCAAGACGGCTTCGGAAAGTTGCAAAGAACTTTCCAGATTTTCTGGCACGGCATGGCTCGCACCGGCGCGATACAGCGATGCCGCATGATCTGTGTCGCGCGCGCGCGATACGATCAGCAGTTCGGGATGCTCTTTGCGCAATTTGGAGACAAGCCGTTGAGCCAGAATCGGCTCGTCCATGGTGAGAACCACCGCCGGTGCGTTCTCGATACCCAGCCGGCTCAGTGCATCACCCCGCGCGGCATCGCCAAATGTTGCGCGATAGCCTGATCGCTTGGCCCGATCGATTTGATCCGGATCAGAATCAAGCAACACATACGGCTTGTCGTGCGCCTTCATCATATCGGCA
>CAKZSF010000209.1 GCA_937920575.1 uncultured Sphingomonadaceae bacterium
GGTGGCGGAGACGGAGGGATTCGAACCCTCGATACCCGTTACCAGGTATGGTTCCTTAGCAGGGAACTGGTTTCAGCCACTCACCCACGTCTCCGCACGACGCATATTGCTTGCAAATGCGTGGCTAGGCCGCGCGCTATAACGAGCGCAGGTTAACGCGGCAAGTATCCTCTCTCAATTCGCGCAATTTCCCGTCAACAGTTGCAGAAATGGTGGGAACTGCGCGAGCAAAGCCTCGCCCTGTCGCAAAAGGGATTCGCTTCGTCGCCGGTTCATTGCCGCTTCAGGCGTGAAGGACTCTCGTGAGGTTCGCTACGTGTGCAAACACCCGGAGAAGAACCATGTTGTCATCAGCCACTGCAACTTTGCGCCGCGCGCTTGCCGGTCTCGCCGGATTGAGCCTGTTGGTCGCCGCGCCGGTTGCCGCCCAGATCGAATCGATCGATCCGAACGCCGCGATTGATGCGGATTTGGCGACGCCCTCTGCCACCAATGACCTGCCCAGTATCGATGCCGAAAGCGTGATATCAGAGGAAATGCCCGGCGATCCGCCGTTGAGCGTTGGTGATGCGGATTTTCTGCCGGCTGCAGAAACACAGCCCGATGCCGCCGCAGAACCGCAAACGACGGCGAGCTATTCCGGCGATCTCGCTCCGGGGCCGATTGAAGAAACCGATGACAGCCAAACGTATCAGAGGGATGATCTGATCGGAGCCGCCGAGGGCGTGTTTGGCAAAGGTGCCGAAGGGCTGGCTGGCCTGATTCAGGATATTCTGAAGGATCAAGGCGAGCCCAACGCCTATATCGTTGGCCGTGAGGGTGGCGGCGCGTTTATCCTTGGTGTCCGCTATGGCTCGGGCACATTGCATCACAAGGTGGAGGGCGAGCGGCCGGTTTATTGGACCGGTCCGTCAATCGGATTTGATGCAGGCGCCAATGTCGGCAGCACCTTCGTGCTGGTCTATAATCTGTGGGATAGCGAAGATCTGTATAAGCGCTTTGCAGCGGGTGAGGGCCAGGCCTATTTGGTGGGCGGCATGAACGCGAGTTACCTGCGCCGCGGTGATGTGGTCATGATCCCGATCCGCGTGGGTGCCGGGCTGCGTCTGGGCGTGAATGCCGGGTATATGAAGTTTTCCAAAAAGCAGCGCTGGCTGCCCTTCTGATTGCCAACATCACCGTTTTCCGCGGTGAATAGGTTTGCGCGCGCAGACGCTCGCGATCACCGTTTGCAATACATATTGCAATGGCTCGCGGTGCGCGGCATGGCTTTGCGCCTATGCTAAACAATCTTGCCCCCCAATCGCCCGATGCGCTCCTCGCTCTGATCAAGCTCCACGCCGCCGACCCGCGTCCGGATAAAATTGATCTGGGAGTTGGCGTCTATCGCGACGAAGCAGGCGCAACGCCAGTGTTCCGCGCGATCAAAGCGGCCGAGCAAAAGCTGGTCGAGACTCAGGAATCGAAATCCTATCTCGGGCCAGAGGGTGACACGGGCTTTGTAACGGCTCTGATGCCTTACATTTTCGGCACGGATGCAACGCGCGGCGGCCGCATCGAAGGGATGCAAACGCCGGGCGGCACAGGTGCCGTGCGGCTCGCGCTTGCTCTGGTTCAGCGTGCGGGTGCGAAACGCGTCCTGCTGGGCACACCAAGTTGGCCCAATCACGCGCAAATTCTCGCCGATGTCGGATTGGAGATGGTGCCGTTTGCCCATGCCAAGTCCGACGGGACCGCCGACATGGACGCATTGCTTGGTGCAATTGAACAGTCAGGCGAGGGGGACGTGATCCTGCTGCATGGCTGCTGCCACAACCCGACCGGCGTCGAATACACTGACGAGCAATGGGACACGCTGGCTGCAGCGATTGCCACGAAGGGCATTTTTCCGATTGTCGACACCGCCTATCAGGGGCTCGGCAATGGCCTTGAAGAAGACGCCTATGGCACGCGTGCAATTGTGGATGCAGTGCCTGAAACGCTGGTCTGCTATAGCTGCGACAAGAATTTCGGTGTCTATCGCGACCGCGTTGGAGCATTTTATATGGTTGCGGCCAACAGCGATGATTTGCCCGCAATTACCTCGAACGCGAATGCGCTGGCGCGGGCCAATTGGTCGATGCCGCCTGATCATGGCGGGGCAGTGATCCGCACAATCCTGCGCGATCCGGATATGACGCAAATGTGGCTCGACGAGCTGCAGTCCATGCGCGAGCGGATCCGTGCAGTGCGCGAAAGATTGGCCGCGGCTGACAATGAAGTTCCCGCGCTCGATCTGACCCAATTGGCGCGTCAAAATGGCCTGTTCGCGATGCTGCCAATCAGCAAGGAGCAAGTCGCGCAACTGCGTGAGGACCACGGCGTCTATATGGCGGGGTCCGGCCGGATCAACATTGCCGGCCTGACAATGGATTCGGTCGACCAATTCATCACTGGCTTGAAGGCTGTGACTTCTTGATGGAGCCTCTGGCGTGAACCGCCAGCCCACCCTAGAGGGCGAGCGCGTGCTGTTGCGGCCGCTTGAACCGGATGATTGGGACGCATTGTTCGCCATCGCATCGGATCCGATGGTGTGGGAACAGCACCCCTTTCATGACCGCTGGAAAGAGGACGTGTTCCGCGCTTTCTTTGATGATGCGCTGGCCAAAGGCGGTGCGCTCGCAGCGATCGACAAGGCCAAGGACCAATTGATCGGAACGTCTCGGTATCAGGAATATGATCCGGAAGAGGGCGGCTCGGTTGAAATTGGTTGGACGTTTCTGGCCCCGCGCTGTTGGGGCACGGGCCTCAACCACGCCATGAAGCGGCTGATGCTGGAACACGCCTTCCAAAGCGTGGGCAGAGTTGATTTCCGCGTGGGTGAGACGAATTACCGCTCGCGTCAGGCGCTCGAGAATATCGGCGCAGTGCGCACACGGCGCACGGATTTGCAGCTTTATCAGGGCAAGCGCCTGATCCACATCGTTTACGAGATTACGCGAGAGAGTTTCGCGAGCGGGCCACTAAGCACTGCCTGAGTTTGCGAAGTGGTTAGGCGTCAGCCTTCGCCGCGCGCAGACCTTCCATCCGCTTCAGATACCGCGCCAGCACATCGATCTCCAGATTGACCCTGTCGCCAGCGCTTAGCGCGCCCAGCGTAGTCACTTCGCCGGTGTGCGGAATGATGTTGAGCTCGAAATCGGCGCTGCCATCCTGCTGGTCAGTGACATTGTTGACTGTCAGCGAAACGCCATTGACTGTGATCGAGCCTTTTGTCGCGATATAGGCTGCAAGTTCGGCCGGAGCGCGAATTGCGAAATGGATCGAATCGCCAGTTTCCTCGCGAAAAATGACTTGGCCGACACTGTCGACATGGCCCGTGACAATGTGCCCGCCCAACTCGTCACCCAATTTCAACGATGGCTCCAGATTGAGTTTTGATCCGGCGTCCCACATGCCGGGTACGGATCGTGCGACAGTCTCGCCGGAAATGTCGACGCTGAATGTGCCTTCGCCGCATTCGACCACCGTTAGACACACGCCAGAGCAACAAATCGATGCGCCCATCGCAATGGTGCTGGTGTCCCACGGACAGGCAATGACGCAGCGCAAATCGCCGCGTTGTTCGCTGGTTTCAATGGTGCCGATGGCAGTGACAATTCCGGTGAACATTATGCTTCCTCGTTTCGCTCGCGGTCATAGGCTTCGCATGTGTCGCTGCCAAGCTGGCATTGCTCGGCCAATTGCCATTGGCCATGCGTAGCCGCCAGATCGGTCAGCCCCAGATCGCCAATCGCCGGATGTGCGTCTCCGCCCAGTAGGATCGGCGCGCGATAGATCAGCAGGCGGTCCACCAGATCGGCGGAGAGAAAAGAGGCCGCAGCGCCACCTCCGCCTTCGACAAAGAGATAAAGCGTCTCTTCCAGCTTCGCGATATCCTGCGGGGAATTGATCACCTTCACGCCGTCTGGCGGCACGCCGCGGGTGAGCAGAACACGCTTGGGGCTGCGATCCTCCAACCCCGGCAGGCGCACATTCAGACGGGGCTTGTCTGCGCGCCATGTCCCGCCGCCGACCAGTATCGCATCGGCTTTCGCGCGTTCGGCATGAGTGTGTGCCCGCGCTTCCGCGCCTGTGATCCATTGGCTGGTTCCGTCAGCGAGCGCGATTTTGCCGTCCAGTGACAAGGCGAGTTTGAGCGTCACATGAGGGCGGCCATATTCGTGCCGCATTAGATAACCCGCAAGGCTCGCTCGGCTGGGGGCGTGCTCGACGGTGTCCACCGCAATCCCTGCTGCGCGCAACATCGCGGCGCCTTCTCCCGCGGTTCTTGGATCGGGATCAGTTACGCCGATCACAACGCGCGCCACGCCAGCATCGATCAGCGAAATCGCGCAGCTGGGCCCACGTTTGCTGTCATGTGCGCATGGCTCCAGCGTAACATAGGCGGTTGCGCCTTTGGCTTTCGCGCCGGCCATGGCCAGCGCCATCGCTTCGGCGTGTGGGCGGCCACCGGGTTGAGTCCAGCCTTGCCCGATCACGACATCGTTCTTGGTCAAGATCGCAGCAACACCGGGATTGGGTCGGCTCAAGGGGCGGGCGCGGCTGGCCAACCGGGCCGCCGCATCCAGCCACCGCAAATCGTGCTTATTGATCGCCCGCTCCGGCAGGGGTGGTGCCTGTTGCTTCGGCAGCTTTCTCTTCTTCGATTTCGCGTTCCATCTCGTCGACATCGATTCCACTTGCACGGCCAAGCGTGCGGTAGATCTCTTTGCGAAATTCGGCGCGTTCTGCCGCTTCGGCCCGCAACCGGTCCTGCCGTTCCTGGTTCGCGATGTTGGAGGCCATGATCTCCTCATCCGTCCGGTCTGGCGCGAAGGATGTGATGTAGGTGATGTCAGGGCTACGCGGTTTGATCGGCTGGTCGTCGGGGATGAACGCCATAAAAATGAAGAAGGTGGCCGCAATCGATACGCCCATGATCTGCCATTTGTGCGGTGTGGGACGCGAAAATTCATGCGCGAAATCACGGGCACCGGCAAGCGGGTTGAGTCGGGCGAAGAACTTTCTCATGCGACGCAAGATAGGGGCTTTCGCCGCGCTTCGCCAGTGTCTGTTGTGAGTCAGCGCGCGCAGGGGCTAGCCAAAGCTCGCATAAAGGCTGCGCCCATGGTCTTTCAACCAACGGTCCGCGGCCTTGATATCATCTTCGAACAGGTCGCCAAGCAGGGCGTGAAAGGCAGGGCTGTGATCGAAATGCACGATGTGTGCGACTTCATGCGCGACGACGGAACGGCGTACGAAATCGGGCGCTTGGATCAAACGCCAATTGATCCGCACTGTGCCGCTGGTCGAGCAACTGCCCCAGCGCCGCTTGGCCCGCGACAGGCGCAATCCCGGCAATGCGACGCCTGCTTTGTCGCAATATTCGGCAAGATCGGCTTCCATCAATGGCAAGGCGTCGCTTTCCAGCCAGCGTTGCAGGCGTTTTACTAACGTGTCCTTGGGGCCGCCGAGCGTGATCGCTGCGCCAGCCAGCACCGGCTTACGCGGGCGGGCCTCGTCCCACAAAATCGTGATGTCTTGCCCGCGATAGGCGCAATCCCGGCAATGCGACGCCTGCTTTGTTGCAATATTCGGCAAGGTCGGCTTCCAGCAGTGGCAAGGCGTCGCTTTCCAGCCAGCGTTGCAGGCGTTTCACAAGCGTGTCTTGGGGGCCGCCCAGCGTGATCGCTGCGCCAGCCAGCACCGGCTTACGCGGGCGGGCCTCGTCCCACACAATCGTGATGTCTTGCCCGCGATAGCGCACCGTCCCTCCCGGAACAGGTGTCGCGCGTTGCGGGACTGCGGCGAGCTGTTGTTCGAGCCATTCGGTACGCATATGGGCGAAGGCCAGCGCTTCGCCCGTTGGTGCCCAGCGCGGAGCGGTTAGGCGTACTTCCTTGCCATCGGGCGACAGTCGCAGCGTCAACCGTTTGGCGCGCGCATTGCGGTTGACCACGATAGGAACTTCGCGCCCCGAGAGCTCAATCGTCTGCGGTTTGTCCTGTCGTCTGAGCCAGTCGATCATGTGTCCCAATCGACCAGATGATGCTCCAAAGGTCCAGCGTCGACCTCGCTTATCACCCGTCCGGCGACGGAAATTCCGGC
>CAKZSF010000210.1 GCA_937920575.1 uncultured Sphingomonadaceae bacterium
AGGGGAAACACCATGGCCAGCGCGCCTGCCGCCCAACTGCCGCTTTTCTACAAGGAACTTGCACCACTTAACTCGCAAGACCACGCAAAATACAGCTCGCGTTCCAGCGATAGCGCCAGCTGGTTGATCGGTCAGCACGCGATTCCGATCACATCGGACGAATTTGTGCAGGTGCAGCGCGATTTCCCAATCGTGTTTTCGCAAGGCGACAATCCAGTGCCTTTGGCGCTGATGGGCTTGAACGAAGGCGTGAACACTTTCGTTTCTGACGAAGGCAAAGTGACCGAAGATGTCTACATCCCGGCCTATATCCGCCGCTATCCTTTCCTTCTTGCCAAGCTTCAACCTGATAGCGAGCAACTGTCTCTCTGCTTCGATCCAACCTGCGATTTGGTTGGTGAGCACAAGGATGGCCGCCCGCTGTTCGACGGTGATCAGCCTTCGGAAACGACACAACAATTGCTCCAGTTCTGCGAGCAATTCGAGCAAGCCGGTCAGCGCACCGCCGCGATGTTGGAAGAGCTGAAGAAGCACGACCTGCTGATGCCGGGTGAAGTTTCAATCCAAACCACTGAAGATCAGGACAAGCCGTTCGTCTACCGCGGCTTCCAGATGGTCAATCAGGAAAAGCTGCAGGAAATGCGCGGTGATCAGCTTCGCACTTGGAACCAAAACGGCCTTCTGATGCTGATTTATGCTCACCTGTTCTCACTTGATCGTATGCGCGTGATCTTCGCGCGTCAGGTGCAGCAGGGTAAAGGCCCGATCGCCGCGAGCGGCGATGCCATGGTCAACGGTGCAGCCGAATCTTCACCGGCAAAGCCTAGCTAAGTCAGGCGTTTTCATTGACGGAATTTAAAGGGCGGTCTCTGGCGGGGCCGCCCTTTTGCTTTGCCTGTCACGACCACAATTGAGCGATTTGGCTTGAAATTCAGCGCCCGATAGCTATTTTCGAAAAACCGCATCGGGCTACCCTCATGGCTCGATCGGTGGATGCGCTTCGGCGCATTTCCTCCCTGAACCTTGGCCGTCTCGCATTGTGCGAGGCGGCCTTTTTCGTAGGTTTGGTATTCTGTTGTGATGGAGCGCAGTTACTCCGCCGCCAATTTGCCAGCCTCTGCGCTGCCCATTGCGGATACTTCTCCGGCGAGAGTTTGCACTAGGCCGACCAGAGCGCTCACGACCGCATCGGTTCCTTGCCCCAGTTCCAGCATAGACTCGTCGAGATAGGCCGAACGGCACACTTCCAATTGTATGGCATGGATTGCCTTGCGCGGCGCGGCATGCCGATCCAGCACATAGCCACCTGCATAAGGCCGGTTATGCGCGATCCCGGACTCGCGCATTTTCCGGTCTTGCAGAACAATCGCGCTCAATCCGGCGCTGCACGCTGCGCCGAAGCGGTCGCCCAGCACAAATTTGGGCGGATCGTCCTGAGGCAAAGGTGGCATGGAGTGGAGATCAATGAGCAGCGCAGCACCCCACCGCCGCCGTAACCGTGCCAGTTCGTGCGTCAGCGCCTTATGATAAGGGTCATGAACATCCTCAATTCGCGCCTCAATCTCACCTGATTGCAAAGGCCCACGCCAAATCTCGCCAGAGCCAGGCAGTCGCCGTGGCACCAGCCCCAATCCACTGCGCACTCGCCGACCAGGAGCGCGCGCCCTAGACGAGATCGGAGCTCCGCCCTGCACCATCGACCAGTCTATCTCGTCCCGCGCACGATTGAGATCGATCATCGCCCGCGGTGCCTGCGCAACCAGCAGACTGGCCGAAGTCCGCTCTGCGACCATCTCGGCAACTTTATCTATGGCGCGATCCTCCAACCGAATCGCGGCATCGCCTGCACTGCGCATTTGCTCGAGCAATCGCGGCGGATACGCCCTGCCCGCATGCGGCGCAGCAATCACAATCGGAATCGGAGATGGATCGAAAAGCTTCAGCTCGAACGCAGGCGTTTCACGAAAGCCACCAATGCGGCCGCCTGACACTGTCCGCACATTCGCGGCAGGAGTTGCTTGTTCGACCATTCGCCGATTGCTGAAGGCTGCGACTCGGCTTGTAAAGGCGAAATCCCTGTGCAAGCGCATAAACCATTCCAATCGGCGGTGTTTCATTACTGGCCACGAGCCATTCGGAACAAGATTTTTAACCTCTACAGGTCTAATAGGCTGTCAAACGACACTCGAAGGAATTCGCCAATGATCCGCATTCTCCTCGCGGAAGATGACGATGCAATGCGTCACTATCTCAAGCGTGCATTGGAAAATGCCGGATATGAGGTCGCTGATGTAGACCGCGGCTCTGCGGCGATTCCCTTGTTGGAAGAGCATCATTTCGATCTTCTGTTGTCGGACATTGTTATGCCGGAAGTGGACGGGATTGAGCTTGCGCAGAAATGCGCTGAGATCAGCCCGCAAACCCGCGTCATGTTCATCACAGGCTTCGCCGCTGTCACAATGAAGGCCAGCCGCGAGCAGCCCAAGGCAAAAGTTCTCTCCAAACCGTTCCATCTCAACGATCTGGTCTTGGAAGTGGAACGCATTTTTTCCGACGAAGCATCAGTTCAGCTGTAATCAGGCTTGAAAGCCACCCAAAGCGGCGCTAATGCGCCCGCTCGCCTCGGACACGGTCAGAGGCAAAAGCGATGGTGCGGGCGTATAGCTCAGGGGTAGAGCACTATGTTGACATCGTAGGGGTCCCAAGTTCAAATCTTGGTACGCCCACCATCGGCTCACGAGGCGTCGCGATTGCGGCGCCTTTTGTGTATTGGCGACGCGTCAAAAATGCCATGCTCGCCTTGCGCAAAGCCGCGCAACTGCTAAGAGCGGCGCAACTTCTTTTGTGGCACAGAAAACAGGACAATCATGGCGAAGATTCAGGTCAAGAACCCAATCGTAGAAATCGACGGCGACGAGATGACGCGAATCATCTGGCAATGGATTCGGGAGCGGCTTATTCAGGCCTATCTCGACGTTGACCTGAAATATTACGACCTGTCGATTGAAAAGCGTGACGAGACGGATGACCAGATCACTGTCGATTGCGCCGAAGCGATCAAGAAATATGGCGTCGGCGTAAAATGCGCGACCATCACGCCTGACGAAGCCCGCGTGGAAGAGTTTGACCTCAAGAAGATGTGGCGTTCACCCAATGGTACGATCCGCAACATCCTGGGTGGTGTTGTTTTCCGTGAGCCAATCGTGATCGACAACGTCCCGCGTCTGGTTCCAGGCTGGACTGATCCGATCGTGGTTGGCCGTCACGCCTTTGGCGACCAGTATCGCGCGACCGACACGCTGATCCCCGGCGCCGGCAAACTGCGCCTGGTGTTTGAAGGCGAGAATGGCGAGAATCTCGATCTCGAGGTGTTTGAATTCCAGTCGAGCGGCGTTGCCATGGCGATGTACAATCTCGACGATTCAATCCGCGACTTCGCGCGCGCATCCATGAACTACGGCCTTGATCGCAAATGGCCCGTCTATCTTTCGACCAAGAACACAATCATGAAGGCCTATGACGGTCGGTTCAAAGATCTGTTCGAGGAAATTTACGAGAGCGAATTCAAAGCGAAGTTTGAAGAAGCTGGCATTTTCTATGAGCACCGTCTGATTGATGACATGGTCGCCGCCGCCATGAAGTGGAACGGCAAATTTGTCTGGGCCTGTAAGAACTATGACGGTGACGTTCAGTCCGACACCGTAGCGCAGGGCTTTGGCTCACTTGGCCTTATGACTTCGGTTCTGATGTCGCCGGATGGCCAGACGGTGGAAGCAGAGGCTGCTCATGGCACAGTGACCCGTCACTATCGCCAGCACCAGCAAGGCAAAGCGACCAGCACCAACCCGATTGCATCGATCTTCGCGTGGACACGCGGCCTGATGTATCGCGGCAAGTTTGACGAAACACCCGAAGTGGTCCGTTTCGCTGAAACTCTGGAGAAAGTCTGCATTCAGACGGTTGAGAACGGCGAGATGACGAAAGACCTCGCGCTGCTGATTGGCCCGCAGCAAAACTGGCTGACAACAGAGCAATTCTTCGAAGCGATTGTACGCAATCTCGACGCAGAAATGGCCAACTGGTCTGCCTGACTTTCATTTGGGTTAGCCCAATTATCAAATCATCGATGCGGGAACCGGGCTTTCATACCCGGTTCCCGCATTGTCTTGCGTGACATGCGCGCATCGCACGCGTAATTGACAGGCATGGCAGGCGAACTCGTACTCTCTCCGGTAATGTCCGATGCACTGGTGATCCTTGGATCGGCCGGCATCGTCATTCCTGTGTTTGCTCGCTTTCGCATTACGCCGATTATCGGCTTCATCCTGATCGGTATTCTGGTGGGGCCATATGGCCTTGGTACGCTGGTCGAGGAAATCCCTTGGCTGCGGCACATAACCATCTCCGATCCGGAACGATTAACGCCGTTTGCGGATTTCGGGATCATCCTGCTGCTGTTCGCCATTGGGTTGGAGCTGTCGTTCAATCGCTTGTGGCAATTGCGCAAGCTGGTGTTCGGTCTGGGTTCGCTCGAATTGCTCATCATCGGCAGCATTTCTGCTGCCTTTTTCAGCTATGCCAGCGGTATGAGCGCCACGTCCGCGCTGGCGTTGGGCTTTGCCCTTGCCTTCTCTTCAACTGCGATTGTGCTGCCGATATCGGGCACAAGAAGCCCTGTCGGTCGAGCAGCGTTGTCGATGCTGTTGTTCGAGGACATTATGATCGTCCCGATCATCTTTATTCTCGGCGCGCTGGCCCCCAACGCGCAGGCTGGTGGTGTTAGCGGGCTGACGACCACGCTATGGCAAGGCGGCTTGGTCATCGTGATCTTGTTGGTAGCGGGACGCGTCGCCCTGCCCCGGCTGTTCTCCCAAGCCGCGCGCACCAAAAGCCCCGAATTGTTTCTTGCCGCCTCGCTGCTGGTGGTTATCGGCGCGAGCCTTGCGACTTCCGCCACGGGCCTCTCGCCAATCGTCGGTGCGCTGATCGCAGGACTGTTGATCGCGGAAACTGAGTATCACAGCGAAGTCGAGAGCATCATGCAGCCCTTCAAGGGGTTGGCGCTGGGCGTGTTCCTGATCACTATCGGGATGAGCATCGACTTGATGGAGATCTGGGCTGATCTGGGCGCGATCATGGGTGCCGTTGTTGGCGTGCTGGTGTTCAAAGCCATCATTACCGGCTTCCTGCTACGCCTGATGGGCGCGCGACGCAGCACTGCCGCCGAAACCGGTGTGCTGATGGCCAGCCCCAGCGAGACAACTCTGATTGTCTTGGCAGCAGCCACCAGCGCATTGGTGATCGATGCCGAAACCGCGCAGTTCTGGCAGATTGTGACCGCTATCGGCCTTACGATCACGCCGGTGCTGGCGCGGCTTGGTCGCATCATTGCTCGCCGCGTCGAAGCCGCTCCTGAATTGCCTGAAGAGGACGAAGATGAAGCGCGCACGATTATCATCGGCAGCGGCCGTGTCGGCCAACTGATTGCCGATATGATGAAGGCGCACGACAAGCCGTATGTGTTGCTCGATTCTGATCCGGATCAAATCGATCGGGCCAAGCGGTCAGGCTATCGCGCAACATTTGGCGATGCCGCGCGGGGTGACGCGCTGAGCCGGCTGGGTATCGAGAACGCACCGGCTGTGGTTCTCACCATGGACGAGCCAATTCTGGCTCAACGGCTTGTCTCCAAATTGCGCAAAGAGCATCCCGAACTGCTGATCGTATCGCGCGCGCGCGACACAGATCATGCGGCATCGCTGTATCGCGCCGGTGCGAGCCATGCCGTGCCC
>CAKZSF010000211.1 GCA_937920575.1 uncultured Sphingomonadaceae bacterium
TGGTCTCATTTGCCGACAAAAAAGGCGAAGAACACAGTTTCGAAATTTCCTCGCGCGATTTTCGCATTGGTTTCTTAATGCTCAAGCAGATCTGGCCAGAATTGCATGCGAAAAACAACCGCGTGAAAGGGGTAGCTGCCCCTTCAAGATAGGTGTCGAAGAATAGGTTCTCGACCGCGTTTTAGTCGAAAGAGAAGCCCGCCGCTTTCGCTTCTTCGATAACCTCTTGTGCCGTTTGACAAGGATGATCGCCGTTCAGCCGCGACCATGTCGCACGCTCATCTACGAAGATCTCTTTCTCAATTGTGTAGTTGATCGAGGCATCAAAAAGTCCGGCGGAAAAACTCCGCCCGCCAGTTGGTAGAAATGTGTACCACAGGCTGCTGCCGCACTTGTTACAAAATCCACGCTCTGCCCAATCGCTAGAGCGGTATTCTGTGATCGATTCCTCACCTTGGATGTCGTGGCTCTCGCCAGTCAGCGCAGTGTAGAACGACCCAGACCAACGGCGACACATGTCGCATTGGCAGACCTCGATCTCGTGCTTTGGGTCCGTCACAGTGATGTGAACTGCGCCGCAAAGACATTGGCCAGAAATCTTCTCGCCTGACATGGCCTAGAGAGGAACCCCTGGCTCATGCTTGCTCGTTCGGATCGTGAGCGAGGTTTTTACACTCGCCACATTGGGCGCTGGCGTTAGCTTACTGGTCAGAAATTCCTGAAAGCTTTGAAGGTCTTGGCTCACGACCTTGAGAATAAAGTCGATCTCGCCATTGAGCATATGACACTCACGCACTTCGGGCAGCTCGTTCACATGCTCCTCAAAAGCACGCAGGTCGGCTTCGGCCTGACTCTTCAAGCTGACCATAGCGTAGACTGTGATTGCAAAACCCAACTGCGAAGCGTCAAGATCAGCATGATAGCCCTTGATCACGCCCTGCTCTTCCAGCGAACGAACACGACGCAGGCATGGCGGAGCGGTGAGACCCACCCGCTCGGCCAGATCAACATTGGTGATCCGCCCATTGCTCTGCAATTCTGCAAGCAATTTGCGATCGATTGAATCGAGATTGGCCAAGATTATGCCCCCTTTGCGCAACGGCTAGTCGGTGTGCAGAAACAAATGCTAAGGCCCAAATGCCGGTCAAGCAACTTAATTATATTTGCTATCCAGTGTCCCGCTTTGCAACGCGGGGCTGTCCAGCGTTCCTACATGTCTGATTGCTGATAGGGCATTTACGGGGTTCCGTATGAGGGGATTCCCGCGTGCTAGCGCGCGTGCGAATGCTGTCCGAATTTGGGCCGAACCGGAGACACGATGCAGTTCGATGACCGCCTTGCTACTGTGCTGCGATCCCGGATCGCGAGCGAGCAAGCGGCGCGCACGCAATATTTGCAGCTGCTCGATTTGCTCGGCACTGCCCCGTATGGCGCACAATCCGAAACGATCGACCAAGCATATTTGCGTCTCGACGAGCTGGACGAGATGATTGCGCCGCGAGATCGCGCCAGCCTGGTCCGTATTTCCGGTTCACGTATGCGCGACCCGCGACTGGTCTATCGCCTGAGCCAGAGCGAAGAGCCGGCAATCGTCTCCGCCGCAATGTCCAGCGCACGCTTGAGTGACAGCGACTGGCTAGATTTGATCCCGCAACTGCCTATCGGCGCGCGCGGCTATCTGCGCCACGGCGAGCACAGCGATGCGGTCAAGAACTTGCTCGCCCGGCTGGGTATCGGCGATATGGTTCTGACCCAAGGCGAGGATGCAGTTCTAACTGAGCAAGCTGATGATCACGGTGCGCTCGAACCGGATGAGGCATTCCAAGATTCTGAGCCAGTGGACACACCTGAGCCGCAGCCTGAACCCGACCCGTCGCCCGACTCCTCAAGCGATATCGAGCCAGAACCCGCTCGACCCCAATCCGAAATTGGCGAAATTGTCCGAAAGATTGAAGCCTTTCGGCAAGCGAAAGGCGCAGCAGCCGCGCGAGAGCAGACACATCCAAACGATCCGCGCCTGCCCTTGGGTGATCGCGACATCGCCAACGCTCAGATTGAGACACGCGCATTCGACTTTGCGACCGATCCCAATGGCCGCGTGATCTGGGCTGATCCTGCCATTGCGCCGATGGTCTATGGGATGATCTTTCTCGACCGACGTTCAACAGCCCCTGCAAAGCCCGATCCCTCGACATTGGAGAGCCTGCGGCGCCAACAGCCCGTGCGTGCTGGCACTATCGAATTGACTGCTGCTCCATCGGTCAGCGGCATCTGGCAGATCGATGCCACGCCGCATTTCAGCCGTTTGACGGGCGCCTATGCAGGCTATGTTGGCCGCCTGCGCCGCATTCCTGAGCCGCAAGCAACAGACGATCCCAGTGTGGCTACCGACGAACCGGGCGATCGCATCCGGCAATTGCTGCACGAACTGCGCACACCCGTGAACGCGATTCAGGGTTTTGCCGAAGTTATCCAGCAACAGCTGTTCGGCCCTGCACCGCATGAATACCGCGCACTGGCCGCGACCATCGCTGGGGATGCAGCGCGAATGCTGGCTGGGTTCGAGGAAATCGACCGGCTGGCCAAGCTTGATGCGGGTGTTGTCGCGCTTGCCGAAGGCGAGGCAGATTTGCACGCCATCGCGACTCAATCGCTGGCGCAGGTAACGCCGGTGCTGGCTGCGCGCGAAGCAGGCTTCTCTTTCGCCAAGGGCAAAGGGCCCTTCGCAGTTGCCGTGCAGGAAGATGAGCTAGCCCGGATGATCTGGCGCATTTTCGCGGCTCTATCCGCCTCGCTTGAACCGGGCGAGCAGGCCAAATGCACTTTGCACACCGGAGCAGGAATGGCGCGGCTGCGCTGGACGCTCCCTGCCACGCTTCAGCCACACAAAGATCTGTTCCAAGCAACAATCAAGGAAAGCGGTCAGGCTCTGTCCGCCAGTGCGTTCGGCAGTGGTTTTGGATTGCGGCTAGCGCGCGCAGAAGCAGCCGCAAGTGGCGGCGAATTGCAGCGTGAGGAGGGAAAACTCCTTTTGGAACTGCCTCTATTGGACGAAAAGGGGGATCGTAATGGCGACAATTCCCAATCACAGTGATAGTTTGCCGTTCGAACGCAATGCAGGGGCAAAAGCGATTACGGGGCCAAACATCTGCACACCGCCCAGACCGGAGCAGATGGCGCAATTCCAGCAGGGATTTGCGCCGCGTTTCCTGCTGACCGTCGATACTGAAGAGGAATTTGACTGGGGCGCAGATTTCTCGCGGGATCAGCATAGCCTCAACCACGTCCCGCGCCTTGCCCGGTTCCAACAGTTTTGTGAGGGCGAAGGCGTTGTCCCCTCCTATTTGATCGATTGGCCAATTGCCAACTCGCCAGAGGCCTGCGAAATCCTCGGCGCGGCCGCCAAGGCCGGCAAGGCCGATATAGGGGTACAGCTGCACCCTTGGGTCAATCCGCCGTTTGAAGAGGAAATCAGCCAGCACAACAGCTTTGCCGGCAATCTGCCGCGCGCGCTGGAGCGTGAGAAGCTGATGCGCCTGCGCGATGTCATCGAGAAAAATGTTGGCGTCGAACCGTTGATTTACCGAGCCGGTCGCTATGGTGTTGGCCAACACAGTGCTGAACTGCTGAAGGAAGCAGGCATTGCAATCGACACTTCCGTGCGCCCGCATTGGGATTACAGTTTTGAAGGCGGCCCGAATTATCGTGGCCATCCTTCGACACCTTATTGGGTCGATCAAGAGAAGGAGCTCTTGGAGTTGCCTCTCACCACCATGTTTTGGGGCATGCTCAAGAATCAGGGCAGCTGGATTTACCCCCGCATGTGGCGTGCGCCCGCAATGCGCGGGGTTCTGTCAAAACTGGCCTTGCTGGAGCGTATTCCACTGACACCCGAAGGCGTCACAACCGATGAGGCGATTCGCGGTATCGATATGGCTTTGGATGATAAGTTGCCGCTACTGATTCTCTCCTTCCACAGCCCGTCGATCCACGCCGGGCACACGCCCTACGTTAAAACCGAGGCGGATTTGGACCAGCTTTATGACTGGTGGCGCAAGATTTTGGCCTATTTGCGCCAACGAAAAGTGGCTTCAACCGACGTGCGCGACATTATGAAGCAGGTTATTCGATAAGTTTTGCGTTTATATGCTTGTCTTGTGGCGCATCACCCACTAGTCGGGCCTCCGCGCACTGTGGCGGTAACCTAGATGGGCCTGTAGCTCAGTTGGTTAGAGCTGGCCGCTCATAACGGCTAGGTCGCGGGTTCGAGTCCTGCCGGGCCCACCACCGCAACAGCGCGACAAAATCGGTCGGGGAGTGGCGCAGCCAGGTAGCGCACCTGTTTTGGGTACAGGGGGTCGGAGGTTCGAATCCTCTCTCCCCGACCAGTTTTTGCTAGAGCAAACCATCCGGGGGATGGTTTACCGCAAAAACTCCCGAGCGTAAGCGAAGGGTCTTACATGTCCGCTTCCAACGCCACTTCTTCGCAATCACCGAGCATTTCCACACAAGCCATATGGGCAATCGCGATTCCCGCGATGCTCACCAACATTGCCACCGCGCTGATCGGAGTGGGCGATATGTGGATCGTCGGCCAGATGGACAGCACATCCACCCAAGGCGCCGTTGATGTAGGCGCGCGAATCTTTGCGGTGTTGTTCACGGTGATGAACTTCTTGAAGACCGGCACCACAGGCATGGTCGCACAGGAAGGCGAACGAGCCGGTGCCGAATCGCAAGTGATGGTGTTGGTGAAAGGGCTGTTCGTCGCGCTTGTGATTGGCGCGCTGGTACTGCTGGCCAAGCCAATCATCCTGCCTTTCGCGCTGGATGCTCTGGGCGCACAAGAAACCGTTCGCGCCGAAGCAGAAACCTATGCCGAGATCCGCTATTGGACAGCACCGGGCGTCATGCTCAATCTTGCCTTGATGGGCTATCTGATCGGCAGGCGGCAAATGACTGCCGTGCTAATCTTTGAAGTCGGGTATAATCTGCTCAATGTCGGCTTAGGCCTTTGGCTGGCCTTGCGCCTCGATTGGGGCATCGCCGGGATTGGCTGGTCTAGTTTCGCCGCAGAATACGCAAAGCTGCTGGTGGTTTCGTTGTTTGTGTTTCGCGGGACAGTTTCTGCCTTGGCTCTGAAATGCCTGAGCAAAGTTCCCTTTCGTTGGAACAGCATCAAACCATTTCTCAGCGTCAACCGCGACCTGTTTTTCCGCACAGTCATCCTGATGATCGCAATTGGTGCGCTCACCCGGTTAAGCGCTGAAAGAGGGGACGCGGTGCTCGCCGCCAATGGCATCATGTATCAAATGTTCGTGCTCACAGCCTTGCTGCTCGATGGCTTCGAGAATGCGGCCCAAGTTCTGACTGGGGAACGCATCGGCGCGAAGGACCGCGCAGGCTTCGCAGCCTATGTGAAGGCGATTTTGTGGCGCGGTTTCGCGGCTGCCGGAGTGGTCAGCATTCTGTTCCTCCTGCTCGGGCCGTTCATACTCGCCCAATTTGCGGCCACGCCAGAGGTGCTTGCCGAAGCCGAAAAGGTCGGCTGGTGGCTCGCGATCATCCCGATTGCCGGGGTGGCCGGATTTGTCTTCGATGGCGTGTATGTCGGGGCAAGCTGGACCCGTGCCTTGCTCGGCACCATGGTGGTTGCTTCGCTGCTTTACGCCGCGCTCCTGTGGCTGACATGGCCATTGGGCAATCAAGGTATATGGCTCAGCTTCACCGCTTTCTTGGCGATCCGCGCCGTGCTGCAAGCTCTCTGGCTGCCGCGCCTGACCAAACACAGCATCGCAAGCTAACTCAGAAACCGTTCAGACAAACTGATACAAACTGCGACCTGACTTCATCGAACCAAGGGGTTAGCATTCGCAATATGACACCGACTACTATTGCATGGCACCGCTTCGGCTTGGGCGCACGGCCTCAGGATGCTGCTCCGGCTGATCCAAAAGCCTGGCTGTTCCGCCAACTCGATCGATATCAGGTTCGCCCACGGACAATTGCGAGCCAACCTTCAGTGAAGGACGCGCTGGAAAAT
>CAKZSF010000212.1 GCA_937920575.1 uncultured Sphingomonadaceae bacterium
GAAAGACCCTGTGCATGCATGCGAAGCGATTGTCGCTGCTTGCCGGGAGCGTGTCTAACCCCTCCACCACCCGCTGCGCGGGCGGTCCCCCTCCCCATCTCTATGAGACAGGGAGGAACCAAATCATCCCTCTCCGTTGCGGGAGCAATGGGGAGGTGGCAGTCGCATCAGCGACTGACGGAGGGGTATCTGAGGGCCGGTGAGTTCCTATCGCTTCGCACCGGCATCCATTTTCCTACTTCGCAATATCCAGCTATCGGGCGCTCATGAAAACACATCCAATCCCAAAGCAATTTGCTGCCTTGAATCCAAGCAAAAATTTCTTCCTCAAGACTGTGTCTCATGTGTCTCACATCGTGGCGCAACCCTTTGAACACCCGCACAAAAAAGAACCCGCCGCTTTGCAATGAAAGCGACGGGCTCTTGCCCCCCCAATTGGACTGGGTTGGAGAGGGTAAGGGGGGATTGTCAGTTACGGATTACCGGAGCAGTGACAGAACGTTCTGCGTGCTCTGGTTGGCCTGGGCCAACATCGCGGTTGATGCCTGGCTCAGGATCTGTGCCTTGGCGAGAGCGGTCGTTTCAGCCGAGTAATCGGTGTCCATGATCCGCGAACGCGCATCGGCCAAGTTGGTCGAGTTCGTCGTCAGGTTGTTGATCGCCGATTCCAGACGGTTCTGGCCTGCACCCAGCGAGGCGCGCGTTGCGCTCACATCATCCAGCGCGTTGTCGACATTGGTGATCGTTGTCGCGGCCAGCGCGTCAGTCGTCACGTCAAGCGCAGTCGTGGTGAGGTTCGTGCCGTCAATGGCCGTGCTGGTCAGCGTGACGGTTTCCGTCGCGGTCGTGGCGATGTCGACAGTTACATCGGTGCCCGCTGTGGTGCTGAACAGGTTGACGCCGTTGAACTCTGTGTTGGCCAGAACGTCGCTGATTTGCGCCTGCAGCTGGTCCACCTCTGCGTCCATATAGCCGCGGTCGGATGCATCATAGGTGCCGTTGCGAGACTGAACCGCCAATTCGCGAACGCGTTGCAGCATGTTGGTCACTTCTTCCAGTGCGCCTTCACCGGTTTGGGCCAGCGCGATACCGTCATTGCCGTTGCGGATGCCCTGATTCATCGCACGAATGTCGGATGTCATCGTGGTGGCAATGGCGAGGCCCGCGGCATCGTCTTTCGCGCCGTTAATGCGCTGGCCGGTGGAAAGGCGTTCCATCGCGACGCCGGTCATACGGTTGGCAGCGCCGGATGCGTTGGCCGCCTTAAGAGCAGAGATATTTGTATTGATAGCAGTCATTGGTCAGTCTCCTGAAGTGTTAGCCACAGCCCGGTCCCATGCCGCGGCTGTCACAGCAAAGAGCGACCGGGTGAGCGGAAGTTTAAGGAGAGCAGCAGAACTGACCGACTTCGGACCATAGGCGTTTGTACGGGGGCTTAAGTTACCGCGATGTTTGCCGTTCACCCGCCAAACCCCCCATGGAAACAGGGTTAATGGGGAAACGCGATGTCGAGTGTAACACTCACCAAAACAGCGCAAAAAAATCACGGGCCACTGGCCAGCGAACTGGCCGCTAGGCTGGAAACTTTGCCGGATGTGCCGGATCTGATCGTCTGCGATCAGAATGAAGCGGCGACGCTGCCGGCTAAGGGGCGCAAGCTCATTGCGCTGGCACAAGCAGAGCAACCGGCGATTGCAAAGCGTGGTCGCGATCAGATTGCGATCACCTATCAGTCGGGCGCTGAACCACATGCCTTGGCCGCTGCACTCGCAGTCAGCCAGATGGAGCACGGCCCGGTCTGCGCCGATCCGCAGATGATCGCCTTGTTGACTTTGGCACAACGCGTCGCGCTCAGCCCGGTGCCCGTGTTGGTCGAGGGGCCGACAGGAACCGGCAAGGAAGTGCTTGCGCGCTATATTCATAAGGCCAGCGAGCGGCGTGACGGCCCATTTGTGGCGGTCAACTGCGCCGCGATGCCAGAGGCAATGCTGGAAGCGATGCTGTTCGGCCACCGCAAAGGCTCTTTTACAGGCGCAAGCGAGGCGAATGAAGGCTTCTTCCGCGCCGCTGATGGCGGAACCTTGCTGCTCGACGAGATCGGCGAATTGCCGCTGGGTCTTCAGGCCAAGCTGCTGCGCGCGCTCCAAGAAGGCGAAGTTGTGCCGATCGGCGCAACCAAGCCGATCACAGTGGATGTGCGCATCATTGCAGCGACCAATCGCGATCTGCCTGCCGATGTCGCCGGCGGCACATTCCGTGCTGATCTGTATTACCGATTGAACGTGTTCCCCCTGCACATCCCCGCTCTGCGCGAGCGATCACAGGATCTTCCCCCCCTCGCTTTTGCGATGGTCCTGCGGCACGCGGCGCCGGGTGGGGATGTGCCATGGGTGAGCGAGGCCGCCCTTGCCAAGCTCACCCAACACTCTTGGCCCGGCAATATTCGCGAGCTTGAAAATGTTATGCGCCGCGCGATGCTGCTGGCAGGCAATGCCGCGCGAATAGATGCCGATCATATCGTCTTTGACAGCGCTGTGCGCGCCATTGCGCAAGGCGAACAGAGCAACAGCGTGGACGCCGTACCAAACCTGCGCCCGACCAAGCTCTCTGCGATCGCCAAGCAATCGGAAGCCGAAGCGATCCTTGAAACGCTCGATCAGTGCGATGGCAAACGCGTCGAAGCGGCCAAGCGTCTCGGCATTTCGGAACGCACGCTGCGTTATCGTCTCGCTTCTATGCGTGAGGCAGGTATTGCGGTTGCCGGAGCCGGCCGATGAGCGCGATCAAACCGTCTGCCAGTGTCAGCCAAGTGATCGCGCTGCGTCAGCAAGTGCTCGACCAGTCGCAATCACTGCAACAGCTGCGCGAAGCCACCGGCCCGAGTGGGGCCGACAAGACCAGCGAGACCAAGCAAGCCCCCGCTGGCGGTTTTGCCAACACGCTTGAAACCGCGCTCGATCAAGTCAACCAGACGCAGATCAAGTCATCGGAAATGGCCGCCGCCTATCAACGCGGCGAAGTGACTGATGTGGCGCAAGTCATGCTGGCACGGCAGGAATCGGGCATCGCGTTCGAGGCCACACTGCAAGTGCGCAACAAGCTGCTCAACGCCTATCAAGACATTATGCGGATGGGGATCTAAACCGTGGCTGATCTCACTCCTCAACCCAATCAGGCCGAGTTGATCGGCGCGGCGGCACCTTCCGCTGGTCAAGGCACTATGGCTGCCCGCATGGGTCAGTTGCTGGCTCAGCCTGCGATCAAAAAGACTTTACCCGCAGCCGTATCCATCGGCGCGCTGGCGGCGGCAGGGCTGCTCTATATTGCGCTGTCCAGCGGCCCGCAGCGCACGCTTTACACCAGCCTGTCCGATGGTGAGCGGGCGAGCGTTGCCGCTGCGCTCGATCAAGGCAGCATCGGTTACCAAATCGACAACGCGACCGGGCAAATCACTGTGAGCGAGGACGATCTCTATCGCGCACGGATGCTGGTTGCATCAAACGAGGCGCTGGCAGTGCCCGATGGCACAGCCGAGATGCTGGACAACATTCCGCTGGGCGCAAGCCGGACAATGGAGGGCGAACGCCTGCGCAATGTGCGCGAGCAGGAACTTGCCCGCACGATCATGGAAATTGACGGGGTGGAAGGCGCGCG
>CAKZSF010000213.1 GCA_937920575.1 uncultured Sphingomonadaceae bacterium
GCCGAGCGGGCGGGTAAGTTACCATCCGCTGAGCGAATATCGCAGCGAGGATAATGACGACGCGCATTCGATCCACGCGATCCTGTCGGGTAAGGAAACGCCCGTCACAGTCCGGCGCAAGCTGGTTGATGGGACGTTCTTTCAAACCTCGGTTCCCGCTACCCACACGCCGCCCTACGAGATCGGCGAAGGTGCGCGCCTGACCATTCCGGGCGATCTGCCCAAGCTGTGGAAGGACGCGGGCGATATTCCGCAAAACTTCATCATTCTGGGCGGCGGCAAGACCGCGATGGACACCGGCGTGTGGCTATTGGAAGCAGGCATTGCGCCTGAACGCATCGGCTGGGTGCGCCCGCGCGACAGCTGGATGTTCAACCGCAAATACCTCCAACCCGCCTACACGCATCTGGAAGAGCTGCTGACGTTTCAGGTCGTGCAACTGCGCGCGGCCGGCAGTTCGGAAAGCGGCGATGAAATGTGCGCGAAAATGGGCGCGGAAGGCGTGCTGCTTAGGCTCGATCCCGAGACAAAGCCGGACATGTTCCATTTCGCCGTTATCTCGGAGGCTGAAGTCGAGTTGCTCGGCCAGATCACACAGGTCTACCGCCAAGGCCGCGTGACTGCCTTGGAGAAGGGCGCAATGCTGTTCGGCGATGAACGCGTCGAGGTGGCCGAGGATACGCTCTTTATCGATTGCACCGCCAGCGCCGTGCCATTCGAGCTACGCAATCGCTCCCGCCCATTCTTTGAGGAAGGGCGGATCACTTTACAGGCCACGCAAACGCCGCTGATCCCGTACAGCGCGGCGCTCGCAGCGTTCATTGAGGCGAATTTTGATACAGATGAAGAGCGCAACGCGATCATCCCGGTCTCTCCGCTGACCGACACGCCCAACACCTATCCAGCCGTGGTCGCGGCCAATTTGCGCAGCATGGGCATCCTCTCGCAGAACCCCAAGGTGAGCGCGTGGAACAACACAAGCCGCCTGCACCCGAGCGGACCAGCGATTGTGAAACTCGCCGCAGAAGGCAGCCCAAAGCTCGCCAAGATGGGCGAGATGATGGCGGCCATTCAGGAATGCGCTCCTGCCGTGATGGCTTTGGGCGAGAAGGCGATGGCGGAGCATTTGGGGCAAGCATCATGATCAAGCAGTTCCTAGTCAGTCTGATGGCCATCGGCTTGCTTGCCGCCGCTCCCGCCAGCGCGAAGGACAAAGAACACGACTATCCCGAGGCGCGCAATTATGACGCGTCGGTTGATGCCACTGCCGCCGTGGACGCCGCGTTTGAGCGCGCGAAGGCAAGCAACAAGCTGGTCCTGATCGCGATGGGTGCCAATTGGTGTCACGACAGCCGCGCCTTTGCCGGATGGATGGAAACCGAACGCTTCGCTGAACTGATCGATATCCATTTCGAGCTCGTGCATGTGAATATTGGCATGCCGCAGACCGAGGATGGCCACAATTTGCACATTGCAGAACGCTTTGGCGTGACTGATATCGAAGGCACACCGGTGGTGTTGGTGATCACGCCAGAGGGCGAGCTGCTGAACAGCCAAACCGCCAAGACCTGGCGCGACACCGCGAGCCGCAAGGAAAACGCAATCTACAAGGAATTGGCGAATTTTGCCGCCAATCGCGTGGCGGAACAGCCGGAAACTTCCGACGAGTGAATTTTACATTCGCTTAAAACCCTGCCGTTATGACCCTTGGAATGGTCAAGAAGATATTCTGGGTTATTTTCGGCATCGCAGCCTTCGGCGCGATCAGCCGCGGCTTGCCAGATGGCGAGGGTGACACCCCTGGTGGCGCGGACAGGCTCGCTTCAGCCGAAAGCAATCCGTGGAGCGTGGATGCGCCAGCAGTGTCGAGCTCCAACAAAGTGTCCATGCAGAAAGGCGGCTCCACCGGCTGGAGCGGCGGCGACGTAACATTGCGCCGACAAAGCGACGGACATTTTTACGCCAACATCACAGTGGATTCGCAAGATATGCGTGTGTTGGTGGACACCGGCGCCAGCATAATCGCGCTGACTGGGCATGATGCGCGCATGCTTGGTCTTGATTGGAACCCCGCTGATGTACGCCCCATCGGGCGCGGGGCAAGCGGCGATGTCTATGGCGTTCCAGTGATGCTGGACAGCGTCAGTTTGGAAGGGATTGAGGCCAGCAAAGTGCAGGCTGTGATTGTGCCAGACGGGCTGGATGTAACCCTGCTCGGTCAGAGTTTCCTTAGTCAAATCGACAAGGTTGAAATCTCAGGCAACAAAATGGTGCTGGTCGATTGATCCTACGCCGCTCATCCCAAGCTTAGAAGTAAATGTCGACATAGTCGGTCAGCCCGTCGCACCATTCAAATTCGCGCAGTCGCCAATATTTGCGGCCCTGCGTGACAGCGAAACGCCACTGCTTGTTGGCCTTGCAATTGCGACCCACATCAGGCGTGTTCACGATTGATATCTCACCGTCGAGGATGAAATAGTCCGATCCAATTTCGGTGATGTAGCCATTGACGGACAGCCGCGCATTGGGATTGTCTGGATCGGTTTGCGATCCATCGACAAAGTAGTCGCCGCGATCTTCAAAAACGCGCAGCTGGCCGCGCTGCTCCCACCCGATCCATTGCAACGTCAATCCGCTGTTGCTGATCAAACGCGCCAGAGCCGCCCGGTCTTTTGGCCGGGTAGGCGAAGTGATGATTCGTTGATCATCGGGCGGCAAGGCGGATGTTGGAGCCGCAACCGCCTCTGCCGCAGGCGGTGGGACCTGCGCCACAGCCGGGTCAGCAGGCTGCGACGCACAGGCTGTCAGCACCGCACAAACAAACCCAGCAAGAACAATCGAACGCAGCATGGCAAGCAAATTACCGGAAAAGCGAAGGCAGGCCAAGAAAACCTTAACCCTGTTCGGCTAAGGCTCACGCAACTGAAAAGGCACGATTTTAATCATGATCACACGTTATCTGCCCTATCGCCTGCGCAGCCGCATGGCAGCGGCCACGCACGCTCGCGCAATTTCCGGTATTCTCGACACACCTCCGATTGTGCCGAAGGATGACGGGCTGGTGCTGTTCTCGATGATCGGATCGCCGGTCTTGCTGCCTTATCTGGTGGCGGTGAAATCGCTGTGGCACCAGCTGCAGCGCGGCCGGATTGTCCTGCTGGATGATGGGAGCCTCACCGGCGAGGACAAGGCGGTGCTTGCGCGCCATTGCGGTGATCCGGAAATCATCCCGATTGAAAGCGTCAAACTGGACGAGTTTCCGAAGGGCGGCACGTGGGAGCGTTTTCTGACGATCCTCGACCGGCGCGAAAGCGATTACTGGATCCAGCTGGATAGCGATACAGTCACCATGGGGCCGGTTGACGAGGTGGCCAACGCCATCGCACGCAATCGCAGTTTTGCCCTGCTGGGCGGGCCAGAAGGCGAAATCGGCGCTCTGCCAACGCGTGAAATCTCGCAGATTTTATATCCCGAAGGCCCGCGCGATGGGCATGTGCAAGTGCGCATCGAATCGCGCCTGCAAGACATCGATCCGGCCAAGGGCTGGAAATATGTGCGCGGATGTTCGGGTTTTGCCGGCTTTGCCGCGCAAGGCATGGGCCGCCCGCTGGCTTCGGCATTCCTGCATGAAATGGAAAAGATGATCGGGAAAGAAGACACCACGATCTGGGGCACCGAACAGGTCGCTTCAAACTTCCACCTCGCCAATGAGCCGCAGCCTGTGATGTTGCCGTCTGCCCGCTACATCAATTACTTCGGCGAAGAATGGCCGCAAGACACAGGCTTCCTGCATTTCATCGGCACCAACCGTCACGACAACGGCGCCTATATCGCAGTGAGCCAAGCGGTAATTGAAGCTTTGCAATCGGGCGAAGCCGCCGCAGCCTAAGACTCGCGCGCGGGAACCGCATGGTTCACCTGATCATTCCCTCTTGGCGCATTCACTCTTGCGCCATATAGGGTGTGTTAAAGGAAACGCATGTCTGAGATTTCGCGCAGATCATTGCTGATTGGGGGAGCGGCTGCATCCGTGGCTGCAACGACTGCGCCCGCGCGCGTCTTCGCCCAAGCCAATCCCCTTTCCGAACGCGATCGCACGCTGTTTGCGATTGCCAAACGTGAACTGGAAAAAGCTGGCAACGCCATCTGGCGGCGCGACATTGTCGGGATTGCCGATTTTGGCGTGCACAGCGCGAAAGAGCGCTTCCACTTCGTCAATCTGGAGCAAAACAGCGTGACCAGCTATCTGGTGGCGCATGGCGCGGGATCTGATCCCGAACATGATGGATGGCTCAACAATTTCTCCAATGTTCACGGCTCCAACGCGACCAGCAAGGGCGCCTATGTGACGTGGGAATGGTATGTCGGCCGCTATGGAACGTCAGTGCGCTTGGGCGGACTGGACCCAACCAATGATCAGGCTTTGCCGCGCTACATCGTGATGCATTCTGCGCAATACGCGCGCAAAGAACACGTCGCCAAATGGGGCCGCCTGGGACGCTCCAACGGGTGTTTTGCGATGGACCCGAAAGACTTCAACACAGCGCTGTTGCAGCTGTCAGGCGGGCGCTTGCTCTATGCCGATCAGCTGAATTTGGACGCTGTGAAGGTTGATGGGTAAGAGTTTTGTTTTGATTGGCCTTAAGCGCCTACGGGGTTGTCTTCTTGCTCTCACGGATATGAACTGCGTTCATTCCTCCGAGGGGCGGCCTAACGGCCGACGCGCAGTCGCGCTTGCGAGCCAGAGCACTGGCTCGTGAGCTGTCCACAACTGAGCTGGTTCGGGCCATAGGCCCGCAAAGGCCGACTGGCCGTCGCGCGTTAGCGCGGAAGCCAAGCGAACGGACGTGAGCGCTGGCGCTTGAAGCCAAACAAACTACGTTCTCAAATCGTCGATGATCTCGACCACTTCCTCGCTGGTCACGCGCGGGCGGTTGGCTACGCGCGGCGCGCTGAAGCTTTTCAGCACTGGCGCATCGCGTCCGTAAATGTCGGAGAAGCTGCGCATATTGCCGTCAATATCCGTGCCCATCGTGAAATAAGTGATGTAGACGGGCATCTTCTGCTTGAAGCGCACCTTGGTGTATTTGCCTGATTTCGAAATGCCGACCGCTTCTTCTGCGCTCATATCAGCTTGCAGGATCGACATCGCAATCGCCAAGGCGAGAGCGTTCTCGGTACGGATACAACCATGGCTCAACGCGCGGCTGCCGCGTTTGAACAAGTGGCGGCTGGGCGTGTCATGCAGGAAAATCGCATGCGCGTTGGGCATGTCTAGCTTCATCAAGCCCAGCGAATTGGTTGGCCCGGGCTGTTGAACCACACTGACCCAACCATTGCTGCCCTTCGTCGCCTTATAGCCAGCACGTTTCGCCCAAGACGGGTTGTTGAGCACTTTCGCGCCCAGACCTTCGCCCTTCACGATTGATTGCGGGACTGTCCATGTCGGGTTGAAAACCACGCCTTCGACATTCTCCGCAAGTTGCGGCGTTGCGGTCCGGCCAGGTTTGCCGACAATCGTGCGATAGGTACGCACAATGTTGTCATTGACGGACAAGCGCAGCTGATATTCCGGCACATTGGTCAGCAGGTACTGCTTGCCCAGATTACGCGGCAGCCACCGCCAGCGATCCATATTGGCCCGGATCATTGCGCGTTTCTTGGTCTCGCTTGCCGGTGTTGCAGCCAGAGTTTTCTTCAGCTTGCCGTAATCGGCATGCATGGGCATCAGCGATGCCAAAGTTCCGACCACATCGTCATTGCTGACGGCGCGCTTCAGCAAGGCGTGGCTGGGCATCAAATCTGCATCGGGATCACGCACAAACCATTGCTTGCGCGAGCTCATCGGAGTGCGGCCATCGCGCAAGTCTTCGACCAGCCAAACAAACGCCTTGCTGGCAATTTCATTCAACTGCGCGCTTTCGCCATTTGCAATCGCGGCGCGAAGATCTTCGGGATTGTAGTCGGCTGGCTCCAGTCCTTCTGCATCAATCGAATCGATAATGCCCATCAGCGTGGTCGCGTTGGCGACGCTCCAATAGCGGACCAGCGCGGTGTCAGGGATCGCTTGCACGACGGGCGTTGAGCTCACCTCTTCAGCAAAAGCCTCTGCGACAGTTTCGCCAACCGGCACTGGTTCAGCCGTCACAGCTGGTTCGGCAGGTGCCTCAGCTGGCGCTTCCGGCTGCGCGTCTTGTGCGATTGCGCTGCTTGCGAATGCCATTGCGCAAACGGCGGTACCGGTTGCGATCATGCGATTGAACAGTGTGATAGTCTTCATATTTCCAGTCTCTGCATCTCAAACCTTCGGCGCGTTTCCCATGCGCTGAGGCAGCCATTTCTCCAAGCGAATTCTGGTGATGTCTAGCCCCAAGGTCAAGCATGCGATTGGTTGCATTTATGATCCCTGAATTGCTTATCTGTTTGCGCTTCATGCCAGAGGGCATATGGCGCGAGGATGAGCACGCGCAGCCCCGTCTTGATTCCGCTTCTGGCGACCATCGTGGGAATCGCGCTGTTTTCAGCAATGGACGCCGTGATGAAAAGCGCCTCCATCGCGATTGGCGCCTACAGCGCGTTGATCTTACGCTGTGGAATCGGCGTTGCGCTGGTCTTCCCGATTTGGCGCATGACCGGCGGTACTTGGCCCAAACAAAGCGTCCTGCGCATTCATTTGCGACGCGGAGTTGTGGTGGCGTTTATGGCGCTGACCTTTTTCTTCTCACTGGTGCGCCTGCCGCTCGCCGAAGCCATTGCCCTGTCCTTCATCGCGCCGCTGATTGCGCTGTATCTGGCCGCAATCCTGCTGGGCGAAGTGATCGAGCGCAAAGCGATCATTGCCGCAGTTTTGGGGCTGGCGGGGGTGGTTGTGATCGTCAGCAGCAAAGTCACTTCAGAAAGCCTCAGCAACGATGCAATCATCGGCTTGATCGGGATTGGCATCTCCGCCGTGCTCTATGCATGGAACCTGATCCTGCAACGCCAGCAAGCCTTGGTCAGCCAGCCGGCGGAGGTTGCCACCTTTCAGAATGGCATCGTGACGCTGTGCATGCTACCTGCCGCGCCCTTCATTCTGGTGTGGCCTGATCAGGCGATCTGGGGCGAACTGCTGATCGGCGCGCTGCTTTCCACCAGCGCCGCAATGGTGCTCAGCTGGGCCTATGCACGGGCAGAGGCGCAAGTTCTTGTGCCAATCGAATACACCGGGTTTTTGTGGGCAATGCTGTTTGGTTGGTGGATGTTTGGCGAAGTTGTCACAACCGGCATGGTCGCAGGCGCGGCGCTGATTGTGGTGGGTTGCTGGATCGCGACTCGCAAGAGCCCGGTGCATACTGAGCAGGCAAGCGTCTGATCCGCTCGCATCAAGTTTCGGCGGCGTCCTCGGTTTCGTCCGCCTCTGCCTCTTCGCTTTCTTCGAACAAGTCCGAAGCGCCCGTATAATCCCATATCAATCCGGCTGCCGCGCCAAGGGTCGACGCGACCACGAGCGCGAGCGCCATGAGCCACACGCCCAAGCGCTCCTTGCGGCCAAAGCGGTCTGGCCTGTTTCTGATCATGCGTGATTCCGGCTCATGCCGGAGCGTTTACTGCGCGGCGCTGTGCTGCGCTAGTGGCGCGTTTGCGATTGTCGCATTTTCCGCTGCCTGGGTTTGCGTGCCCGACATGACAATAGCGGCGCAAAAGCAGCCCACCACAAACATGCTCGCCAGCCCGATGCCTGCACGAAGTTTCATTTCGCTATTTGTCTTGATGTTTTGTGCGATAGCCATGCTCAATCCCCTAGCTAAACCCCCGTTTCGCAGCGATTTTTAGTTAACAGTGTGTTTACCCGTTTGGCCAGTAAAGAGATGTAACAATGCGGTACAGGCTTTGTAGGGGCGCTCCCCTCTTGACCAAACGCGCTCTAACGCGCAGTGCGCACCGTAACTGCTCTCGCCGTGTGTAGCACCGGTTAGAGAGCGACCCATTGAAAGGACGGAAAGACACCCATGACACAGGTCGGCAAGGACACGCTCGGAACACGCTCAACTTTGAATGTAGGCGGCAAGGAATACGCCTATTACGCGTTTGATAAGGCAGCGGCGACAATCGGCGATGTATCGAAGCTGCCCTTCAGTCTGAAAGTGCTGCTGGAAAACATGCTCCGCTTTGAAGATGGTGGTTTCACCGTTTCAACCGATGATGCGCAGGCGATTGCCGATTGGCAGAAGAATCCCGCGACCGGCAAGGAAATCCAGTATCGCCCCGCACGCGTGCTGCTGCAGGATTTCACCGGCGTTCCATGTGTGGTCGATCTGGCCGCTATGCGCGACGCTATTGCGAAGCTGGGCGGTGACACGCAAAAGATCAATCCGCAGGTTCCGGTGAACCTTGTGATCGATCACTCGGTCATGGTTGACGAGTTTGGCCATCCCAAGGCGTTCGAGAAGAACGTCGAGCTGGAATATGCGCGCAACGCAGAGCGGTATGACTTCCTCAAATGGGGTTCGAAAAGCTTCGAGAACTTCTCAGCCGTTCCTCCGGGAACTGGCATTTGCCACCAGGTGAATCTGGAGCACATTGGCAAAGGCGTTTGGGAAAGCAACGACCAAAGCGGCGCCGCAGTGGCCTATCCGGACACATGCGTCGGCACAGACAGCCACACCACCATGATCAACGGGCTGGGCGTGCTTGGCTGGGGCGTTGGCGGGATCGAAGCCGAAGCGGCGATGCTCGGCCAGCCAATCTCTATGCTGATCCCCGAAGTGGTCGGTTTCAAGCTGACTGGCAAAATGGCCGAAGGCGTAACCGCAACAGACCTCGTGCTGACGTGTGTGCAAATGCTGCGCGAAGTCGGCGTGGTCGGGCGTTTCGTAGAATTCTACGGCCCGGGCGTATCCAATCTCTCGCTCGCTGACCGGGCGACAATTGCCAATATGGCGCCTGAGTATGGCGCGACTTGCGGCTTCTTCGGCGTGGATGACAAGACGCTGGATTACATGCGCCTGACCGGCCGCAGCGAAGACAGCATTGCGCTCGTCGAAGCCTATTCGAAAGCACAAGGTATGTGGTTCGAGCCGGACAATGAGCCAATCTTCACCAACACGCTTGATCTGGACATGGCCTCTGTCGTGCCATCGCTCGCCGGACCGAAGCGGCCACAAGACAAAGTCGCTCTGCCCGATCTGGACGAGCTGTTCGCCAGTGATCTGAAAGCCACCTATGGCAAAGATGCCCCAGCGCGCGTCGGTGTCGATGGCAAGGATCACGACATTGGCGATGGCGACGTTGTGATCGCGGCCATCACCAGCTGCACCAACACATCAAACCCGGACGTGCTGATTGCCGCTGGTTTGGTTGCGCAAAAGGCAGTTGAGAAAGGCCTCCAGCCCAAGCCGTGGGTTAAGACCTCGCTTGCACCGGGCAGCCAAGTGGTCACAGACTATCTGGAGAAAGCTGGCCTGCAGCAACATCTGGATGCAATCGGTTTTGATCTGGTCGGCTATGGTTGCACCACCTGTATCGGCAACTCCGGCCCGCTGGCGCCGCCAATCAGCAAAGCGATCAATGGCAACAACATCGTTGCCGCCTCTGTCCTGTCCGGCAACCGCAACTTTGAAGGCCGCGTTTCACCAGACGTGCGTTCCAACTTCCTCGCATCGCCGCCATTGGTTGTGGCTTACGCGCTGAAGGGCACAGTCACACAAGACATCACCAAGACGCCGATTGGCCAAGACCAAGAAGGCAATGATGTGATGCTGGCCGATATTTGGCCATCGAATGACGAAATCACCGCAGTGCGTTCCGGGGCGATTGACCGCAACATGTTCGAAACCCGTTATGCCAACGTCTATGAGGGCGACGAGCATTGGCAGGCGATCAATGTTGTTGGCTCTGACACATATCAATGGCGTCCGGGCAGCACCTATGTCGCCAATCCGCCTTACTTCGAAGGCATGGAGATGACGCCTGCGCCGGTGACCGACATTGTCGAGGCCAAGCCGCTCGCGATTTTGGGCGACAGCGTCACCACCGACCACATCTCACCCGCGGGCGCGATCAAGGAAGACTCGCCAGCCGGCAGCTATCTGATGAGCAATCAGGTCGCGAAGGCAGACTTTAACTCCTACGGCTCGCGCCGCGGAAATCATGAAGTGATGATGCGCGGCACTTTCGCCAATATCCGCATCAAAAACGAAATGGTTCCCGGTGTTGAGGGTGGCTACACCACGTTCAATGGCGAGCAGATGGCGATTTACGACGCCGCGATGAAGCACAAGGAAAACGGCACGCCGCTGGTGGTCGTTGGCGGCAAGGAATATGGCACCGGATCGTCGCGCGACTGGGCAGCGAAAGGCACCATCCTGCTGGGCGTGCGCGCGGTGATCGTCGAGAGCTTTGAGCGGATCCACCGTTCGAACTTGGTCGGCATGGGCGTGCTGCCGCTGCAGTTCAAAGATGGCGATACGCGTGAAACGCTGGGCCTGACCGGTGACGACAGCTTCACCATCAAAGGTCTGGCGACGCTTGAGCCGCAACAAGAAGTCGAAATCGACGTGGTCCGCGCTGATGGCTCTACCTTCAGCTTCAACGCGCTGTGCCGCATCGATACTGCGAACGAGATGGAGTATTACCGCAATGGCGGCATCCTCCACTACGTTCTGCGCAAACTGGCATCGGCCTAAGACCATGCATTGCAAACTGATCCTGCCGCTTTCTGCACTCTTGTTGGCACTGGCTGGCTGTGGGGCAGATAGCGGCGGGGATCAGGATGCAGCCGATCTGATCCTGGGCGGCGAGCTGGCCATGGCAGCGACGCCTGACGCGACTGAAGCGGCTGAGACGTCTGTGATTGATTTGGTACCTGCGGATCTTGCCAAGCGTCTAGAGGCTGGCAACGTCCAGCTGATTGACGTGCGCACGGCAGAAGAATTTGCCGAGGGCCATATCGAAGGGGCGATCAACATTGCCGTTGACGATTTTGACCCGGCGGCATTGCCCGATGCCGATGGCAAAGATGTGATCCTCTATTGCCGCTCTGGTCGTCGTTCCGGCATCGCAGGTGAAAAACTCGCCGCGCATACCGGCAAAGCGGCAGAGCATCTGGGCGGTGGGATCATTGCTTGGCGAGACGCTGAGCTTCCAACCGTCAACTAACTGCGCACATCGGGAATGCGGCGCCCGTTCAGGCGCGATTTAGACCACCGGGCGCAACACAGCGCTCCGGAGGTTCCCTATGCGTATCCTTGCTGTGACACTGTCTTGCGCCGCGTTGGCGCTGTCTTCGCCCGCTCTTGCTCAAGAGACACCAGCCAATCCGCAAATTGATTATGATGGTTTTGTTGAACTGGCGATCGAGCTGGCCGAGGTGCGCGAGGCTCACCGTCTGCCGTTGGATCGCTTCTTGGAGCAAGCGCGCGCAGACGGCGCACTCATGCTTGATACACGCAGCGCCGCTGCCTTTGCCGAGGGGCATCTGGAAGGGGCGGTCAACCTGCCGTTTTCGGACTTTACCTCAGAAAGCCTGGCAGAGGTGATTGGCGAAAACACCGACCGGCCGATCTACATCTATTGCAACAACAACTTCTCTGACGATGTGCGTCCTGTCTTGGCCAAGAAGGCTTCCCTCGCGCTCAACATCCCGACCTTCATCAACCTGCATGGCTATGGCTACACCAATGTGTGGGAGCTGGCCGGTGTGGTTGGAACATCGGAAACAAGTTGGGTGCCCGCTAAGCCCAAATAGACAAAGGGCGGCACAATGGCCGCCCTTTCCCCCCGTAAAAACGAAACCGTAAATCGGTTTGTTGTAGTTTAGGCTGCTGCCGTCTTCGCTTTCTTGGCGAGGCGGCGACGACCGAACATCGCTGCTGCCGCTGCGCCGAACAGCAGGACCACTGGCGGTGCCGGAACCGGCGTACCACTGGTGCCCGAGGTGCCGCTGGTACCCGAAGTACCGGTGGAGCCTGAAGTCGAGCTGCTGGTCGAGCTAGAGCTGGACGTCGAGGAGCTGGTGCTGCTCGAAGTGCTCGTGCTGACATTGCCGGAGCTTGAAGTCGACGTCGACGTGCTGGAGGTGATGCCACCCGACGTGGTCGTCGTGCTGGTGATACCGCCTGTGCTGGTCGAGGTTGAGCCGTTGTTGCCCGAGCTGGTCGACACATTGCCCGACGTGGTCGAGGTGCTGGTCGACACGTTGCCAGTCGAACCCGATGACGTGGTCGTCGTGGTTGACGAGCTGCCCGTGCTGGTTGCGCCACTCGTGGTAGAAGTGGTGCTGGTGCTCACGCCGCCAGTCGTGGTCGAGGTGCTGATGCCGCCAGTGGTCGTGTTGCCGCTGGTCGACGTGCTGATCCCGCCAGTGCTGGTGGTGGTTGACACGCCGCCAGTGGTCGAGGTGTTACCGCCCGACGTGGTGCTGGTCGAAGTGTTGCCACTCGTGCTCGAAGTTGTGCTGGTCGAACCGCTCGACGTAGTCGTCGTGGTCGTTCCGCTGGTGCCCGAGGTACCGGACGTACCGCTGGTGCCTGAGGTTCCAGAAGTGCCCGAAGTACCGCTGGTGCCAGAGGTGCCACTCGTTCCCGAGGTGCCAGACGTTCCGCTGGTGCCACTTGTACCGGAGGTGCCCGAGGTACCGGACGTCCCGCTGGTGCCAGATGTTCCCGACGTGCCAGAGGTTCCGCTGGTGCCTGAAGTACCAGATGTACCCGAAGTGCCAGATGTTCCGCTGGTACCACCGCTCGAGCTGCTTGAAGTCGAGCTAGACGAGCCGCCTGAAGACGATGAGCTGCTTGAGCTAGAGCTGGTGACATTACCAGAGCTGGACGAGCTGCCCGAGCTGGAGCTGGTGATGTTGCCAGAGCTGGTGCTCGTGCTGGTGATCTGACCCGAGCTGGTCGAAGTCGAGGCGTTGTTGCCCGAGCTCGATGTGACCGCACCCGAAGTGGTCGAAGTCGACGTTGAGATACCGCCAGAGGTCACGCCGCCAGTTGAAGTTGACACTTCACCGCTGCTGGTCGTGGTCGAGCTGGTTACGCCACCCGTTGTGGTTGACGAACTGATCTCACCCGAAGAACTGGTCGAGGTCACTTCACCCGAAGAGCTGGTTGTGCTCGACGAATTGTCGTTGATGTTCTCGATAATGATATCGCGAATGCCTTCGCCGCCAGTCGAGCTGATGATCACATCACCGCTGGAGCTGCCACCGCCGCCAAAGAAGCCGCCGAAGAAGCCGCCGCCGAAGCCGCCGCCAAATCCGCCACCGCCGCCAAGGACAGTCACATCGCTGCTACCGCCGCTTGCGATAACCGGCTGTTGCGGCAGCTCAGGCAGAGCAGGAAGCGGCAAGGCAGGCAGTGCGCGAGCGATCTTGTGATCGCCGCCTTCACAGACATGCTCTTCCGTTTTCACGATCTTGCGAATGCGTTTGGTCTTCTTAGGGATCGAACGCTTCACGTAACGTGGCTTCGACTTAACGTAGCGCGTCTCACCTTTCACATAAGTCTTGCCGCCTTTTACAGCATCCGACTTGTAGATAGGCTCATCAGTGATTGGAGCTTCAGCGACATGCACTGCTCCTCCACCAACAAGCGCGCCACCTGCTGCGAGGGCAGACAATTTCGCTAGGGCCATACGTACCGACATGGGCGTTCTCTCTTTTCCCTGTTCAACTTGAAATGTCGCCGTGACCTGACGATCAGGCTGGGCTCGACTTCATTGAGAGCTAAAGAACACGTTATGGGGGGGTCTCTTCAATCGGGTTAACCATCAAAAGGTCGTCCCAGATCAATTTTTTTCGCGCAATTCAGCGCGATACGGGCAAGCTGTCCCAATGTGGAACCGTTTGGCCCGGAATGGTTGCTCGGCGCTTAACTATTTCCGCTCATTTCGAGTCGAACAGGCCGTTTTGCGAATCTGTCAAAGAATCACCATTTCCGCCCGTGGGCGGCGTCAATCCGAGGTGATTCCAACCCCTGTCATTGAGCATTCGGCCGCGCGCGGTGCGGGCAATCAGGCCCAATTGAATCAGGTAAGGTTCGACCACTTCCTCAACCGTATCGCGCGGTTCAGACAGGCCCGCGGCGAGCGTTTCAACGCCCACCGGACCACCTTTATAGATGTCCGCAATCATCGTTAGATAGCGGCGATCCATCGCATCAAGGCCCAGCGAATCGACTTCCAATCGTGTGAGCGCGGCATCCGCAATCGGGGCTGTGATGGTGGTTTGGCCGGCCACTTGGGCGAAGTCTCGCACCCGCCGCATCAGCCGCCCGGCGACCCTTGGCGTACCTCTCGCGCGGCCCGCAATCTCGCGCGCGCCGCCCGGATCAATCGCCATACCCAGCAAGTTCGCGCCGCGTGTCACCACGCTTTCCAGCTCGTCCACTGTGTAGAAATTGAGCCGCACCGGAATGCCAAAACGGTCGCGTAGGGGCGTGGTCAGCAGGCCTTGCCGCGTCGTTGCGCCCACCAGCGTGAAGGGCGGCAGGTCAATCCGCACACTGCGCGCAGCCGGCCCCTCGCCTATAATAATGTCGAGCGCGCGGTCCTCCATCGCGGGATAAAGGATCTCCTCCACGACCGGATTGAGCCGGTGAATCTCGTCAATAAACAGCACGTCGCCCGCTTCGAGATTGGTCAGCAGCGCCGCCAAATCGCCCGCTTTGCCAATCACTGGCCCGGATGTTGCGCGGAAACCAACGCCCAATTCGCGCGCGACAATTTGCGCCAGCGTGGTCTTTCCCAGTCCTGGCGGACCGAAGAACAACACATGGTCCATCGCCTCTTCGCGCGATTTGGCGCTCTCAATAAAGACCTTCAGATTCCCACGCGCGGCTTCTTGCCCAACAAACTCAGCGAGCGTTTTGGGCCTGAGCGCCGCATCGGGATCGTCGGGTTGCCGCTGGGCATCGTGGAGGGGGGTGACTTCCGTCATGAACTTTCGTCCATCCCGTTATGCTGCCGACGAAAACCGTCATCCTGAACTTGTTTCAGGATCCATCGTCCATCACGCTCCGTGCTATGTCTTTGGAGCGAAACCCTTGTGTCTACATTCTCGCAAGCAAATCTAACGGCACACTTTATATCGGCGTCACGAGCGATCTCGCCGCGCGACTTTGGCAACATCGTAATGGCGAGTTGGCCGGTTTCACCAAGCGTTACAGCGTCCATCGTCTCGTCCGATATGAGATGTTGGACACCATGGACTCTGCCATTGCGCGAGAAAAGCAACTGAAACGTTGGCACCGCCAATGGAAGATCAACCTCATCGAGTGCGAAAACCCTGACTGGCATGATCTCGCTATTGGCTTGGGGTTTGAGCCTATCTCCAAGTCCTGAGTTCTCGTCATGCTGAACTTGTTTCAGCATCCATCTCTCAAACTGCGATATCTGCATAGACGGAAGAATAGATCCTGAAACGAGTTCAGGATGACGGGGGTGGCGATTCGGCGCTTCGGCGGTTAATGTTGCGTCAGGGGAGGTCATTGAAGTTGTCTCTTAGTCCGAACTTCTTGAACAAAATAGAGGCAACAATCAGCGATCCAGAGGCACCCCATTGATAAAGTGGAATAAAAATCAGCGCCAGACTATCTTGAGCATCCCGCTCTTGAGCTAACAAGAAGATCGATACAAAGAAGTAAGCTCCGACGATGGCGTTCACGATAGCGCCAACAAAACAGATAACTGACTCACATCGGCAAACCAGAATTGCAATTGGCGAGATCGTCCAGACTAGAAAGATCAGTCCCCACAAGAACATCCAAGGATCATCGAAGGTCCCAATGCCAATTTGGATATACGCCATCAATGCGGAATAGGCTCCGAGTATCACCCAACCTACCGGACGGGGAGTCCATTCCATCACCCCGCCGCCCTTTGTAGCGCCACGCGGATCAGTTCGCCTTCTCTGGCGTCGGGGCCAAGTTCCGAACGGGCGATTGCCACGGCTTGCGCGGCCACGGCGGGTTTGAAGCCCAGCCCTTCCAGCGCTTTCACCGCATCATTGCTTGCGCCGCCCGCTGGCAAGGCTGCCATCGCTGCTCCGCCAGGTGAAGCAGGAAGCGCGCCGGCCTTGTCCTTCAGCTCGTTGACGATCCGTCCGGCCAGTTTTGGCCCGACGCCATTGGCGCGCGCCACGGTGGCGGCGTCCTGCGCAGCGCAGGCAGCTTGTAGCTCGCCCGTCGAAAGCGCCGAGAGGATTGCCAGCGCCACCTTGCTGCCCACGCCCTGCACTTGTGTGAGCAAGCGAAACCAGTCGCGCTCGCCGGCTTCGGCAAAGCCCAGCAGCCGCATGTCGTTCTCGCTAACTTGCAGATCGGTATAGATGGTGCAGGCCTCGCCCACTTCGCCCATCGCGGCGAGGGTTTTGGCAGAGCAATGCACCAAATAGCCGACGCCGCGCACATCGAGCACAGCCCAGTCGTCACCGGTTTCGTCGAGCAGGCCTTTGAGTTTCGCGATCATGGGATAGTTTTGGCGGGAACCGCGCCTTGCGTCCAGCGTGCTGTTTGTTTTGTCCTCAAGCGGTCTATTTGCTCTCACGGCAATGAACTGCGTTCATGCCTCCGAGGGGCGCCCTATCGGGCGGCGCGCGGTCGCGCTTGCGTTTCGTTAGTCACGAACCGAATGTTGCCAACAATGGAGCGTTGGATCGGGCCACAGGCCCGCAAGGCCAAGTGGCCGCCCGCAGGTGCCCCGCACCCGGACTTGTCCGGGGAAGGGATTAGCACCGAGGACGAACCCGCGGAGGCGGGTTCATGAACCAAGAACGCGCAAAAACTCTCTCAACTCTCCAGCTGGCGCAGCAGGCTGCGCACATCGCCGTCCATATCGGCATCGCGTTTGCGCAGATCCTCGATCAGACGCACGGCGTGAATCACGGTTGAGTGATCGCGCCCGCCAAATTTGCGCCCGATTTCGGGATAGCTGCGCGGCGTCAGAACTTTGGAGAGATACATCGCGACCTGACGCGGGCGCACAACTGCACGCGCGCGGCGTTTGGATGACATCTCGCTGCGATCCACGCGATAGAACTGGCACACAGTGCGTTGAATCTCGTCAATCGTGATCCGCTTGCGGTTGGCCGACAGGATATCGGTGAGCTGTTCCTCTGCGAGTTGCAGCGACACTTCCTGGCCCGTCAGCTGCGCATAGGCGATCAGCTTGTTGAGGCCGCCGACCAGCTCGCGGACATTGCGCGTGATGGTGCGGGCGAGGAAATCGATCACATCGTCTGGCACCTCCAGCGGTGCAAATTTGGTCAGCTTCGATTCGAGGATCGAGCGGCGCAATTCGATATCAGCAGCCTGAATATCGGCCACCAGACCCATCGAAAGACGGCTCAGCAGGCGCGGTTCGACACCGTCCAGCGCTTGCGGCGCGCGGTCTGCGGCGAACACCAGCCGCTTGCCTTCAGCGAGCAGCGCGTCGATCGTGTAGAGCAGCTCTTCCTGTGCGCTGGCCTTGCCAATGATGAATTGGATGTCGTCAACCAACAGCAGATCGAACCCGCGCAGGCGCGCTTTAAACTCGATCATTTCATTCTGGCGCAGCGCCTGAACGAATTCGACCATGAAGCGTTCAGCCGAGCAGTAGAAAATCCGTGCGCGCGGATGCGCCGCCAGATAGGCGTGGCCAATCGCGTGC
>CAKZSF010000214.1 GCA_937920575.1 uncultured Sphingomonadaceae bacterium
CAATTGCGCGACCTGGTTCGCGCGATCATTCATAGTCTTGTAGCTGACTTCCTCGCCGGTCTCGGCAACGATGATCGCGGGCTTGTCAGGGGTCTGCTCGGCCCAATGGCTGGGATGCATAGAATTGGCCTCTCTCAAAACAAATGGCGCAGCCTGTTCGGCCGCGATTCTCTCTGCATCGAGATGTGCCGCAAATGCAGCATCTTTGCCAAGCGCGCATTTGCTAGCCCGCCTTCCTAAAGTGGCGGGCAGTTTGTGAGAATTCGTAAGCTTTTCCGAGTTCGCAGAATTCGCAAGGGCAAGCGCCCGCCCGCAGGCGCCTCGCAGCGGAGCGAAAGGATCAGCGCTGAGGATAACAAGAAATGGTGCCACGAGAGAGAATTGAACTCTCGGCCTCACCCTTACCAAGGGTGCGCTCTACCACTGAGCTACCGCGGCTTTCCGTTTCGGCGCGCGCTATTGGCCGCACGCCCCCAATTGTCAAGCAATGCTTGAGGATTCAAACCATGCTATCGCTTCGCTACTTGAGCGTTCAAGCGGTGCTATCGCTTCGCTACTTGAGCACAGAGCGATATACCGCCAAAAGGTTGCGCGATGGCAAATGACAACGAGAAAATGTCTAGGGAAGAGCGCTTGGCGGCGAAACTGCGTGAGAATCTGCGCCGCCGAAAGGCGCAAGCGCGCGAAATGAAAAGCGATGCGCAGACCAATTCATCCGAGCAAAGCCTTCCCAAAGGCGAACCGAAAAGCTAGCGGGCTGTGCTCCCGCACAATAGGAGCCGAATTCCATTGCCTAAACTCATTCTTGTCCGCCACGGCCAGAGCCAGTGGAATCTCGAAAACCGCTTCACCGGATGGTGGGATGTTGATCTGACCGACAAAGGTATTGCCGAGGCCAAGGCCGCCGGTGAATTGCTTGCCGAGAAGGGCGTGATGCCCACGGTCGCCTTTACCAGCTTCCAAACCCGTGCGATCCGCACGCTGCATCTGGCGCTGCATGCGGCCAAGCGTCTGTGGGTTCCTGTGACCAAGGATTGGCGGCTGAATGAGCGGCATTATGGCGGGCTCACCGGCCTGAACAAGCAGGAAACCCGCGACAAGCACGGCGATGAGCAAGTGCATATCTGGCGTCGCAGCTTTGACACGCCGCCCCCGCCGATGGAACCGGGCAGCGAGTATGATCCCGGCGCGGACCCGCGCTATGCTGGAATCGATGTGCCTTATACAGAGAGTCTAAAGCTCACCATTGAGCGCGTCCTGCCCTATTGGGAAAGCGACATTCTGCCCGTGTTGGCCAGCGGCGAGACGGTGATCATTTCCGCCCATGGCAATTCCTTGCGCGCGCTGGTGAAGCATTTGTCGAATATCTCGGATGAGGACATCACAGGTCTGGAGATTCCCACCGGTCAACCAATCGTCTATGACTTCGACGATAAGATGGTGCCGGGTGAGCGCTATTATCTGAAGGACAGTTGAGCATGGCCGAGGGGCAAGCCAAAGTCGCAATCGTTATGGGCAGCCAGTCTGACTGGCCAACCATGAAACGCGCCGCCGAAGTGCTGGCCGAACTGGGCGTGGAGCATGAGGCGCGGATCGTTTCCGCTCACCGTACGCCTGACCGGATGTATGATTTCGGCAAAAGCGCGCACACCGATGGCTTCCATGTGATCATCGCAGGCGCAGGCGGCGCGGCCCATTTGCCGGGCATGCTCTCGGCACTTACCCATCTGCCGGTTCTGGGCGTGCCGGTGCAGTCCAAGGCGCTATCGGGACAAGATAGCTTGCTGTCGATCGTGCAAATGCCCGCGGGTGTGCCCACCGGCACGCTCGCGATTGGCGAGGCGGGCGCGACCAACGCCGGCATTCTGGCGGCCTCGATCCTGGCACTGAATGATGCGGAGCTGACGACGCGGTTGAAAGCCTTTCGTCAGGCACGCAGCGACGCTGTGGCGGACGCGCCGACCGACTGATGCTGAAGGCAGGCGCGACAATCGGCATTCTGGGCGGCGGCCAGCTGGGCCGGATGCTGGCCATGTCCGCTGCGCAATTGGGCTATCGCTGCCACATCTACGCGCCCGATGAGGAAAGCGTCGCCGCCGAAGCCAGCGCGGATCACACGCAAGCTGCATGGGACGACGCAGGGGCAATGGCCGCATTTGCCAACGCCTGCGATGTCGTCACGTATGAATTCGAGAATGTGCCGGTTGCGCCGCTGCGCGCGATTGAAGCCAAAATCGCGCCGGGCCTTGCCGCGCTGGAAGTCGCGCAGGACCGTATTGCGGAAAAGGCCTTTGTTAGCGAACTGGGCGGGCGCCCCGCCCCGTTTGCCGCTGTCGATTCGCGCGCAGATCTGGACACGGCGATTGCCGAAATCGGTACGCCCGGCATCCTCAAGACTCGCCGCGATGGCTATGATGGCAAGGGCCAATGGCGGATCAATTCATCCGAAGACGCGGCCGCGATAGAGCTGCCCGACGGCACGCCGCTGGTCTATGAAGGGTTTATCCAGTTCGAGGCGGAGTTCTCCGTCATTCTGGTGCGCGCCGCAGATGGCGAAGTGCGCTATTGGGACAGCGCGCAGAACACGCACACGGGCGGCATTCTCAGCCTGTCCGAACTGCCGCCGCGCCCCATGATTCTCGCGCAAATCGGCACAGCCCGCTCGCTGGCGGCCAAGATCGCCGAGAAGCTCGATTATGTCGGTGTGCTGACCTGCGAATTCTTCGCCACGTCCGAAGGCCCGGTGTTCAACGAGATGGCGCCGCGTGTGCACAATTCCGGTCACTGGACAATCGAAGGCGCGACCACCAGTCAGTTCGAGAACCACATTCGCGCAGTGTGCGGCGTGCCGCTGGGCGAAACCGGCAAAACCGGCAGCACCATCAGCATGCGCAATCTGATCGGCGATGATGTGAATGAGGCTGCTGCAATTCTGGCCGACCCCGCCAACCATCTGCACCTTTATGGCAAATCCGAAGCCCGCGAAGGCCGCAAGATGGGCCATGTCACGCGAGTAACGCGCGGATGAGCGCGGATGCAGTTAGGCCCGGACTGTTCGCGATCTATGCCCGCGCGC
>CAKZSF010000215.1 GCA_937920575.1 uncultured Sphingomonadaceae bacterium
CGCAGCGAGCAAGACACACGGTTACGCAGGCCGGATCTATGGGAACGCTATTCTGGCGCTCCGGTCCCGTCTGCCTCTGGCGCGCGACAAAAAGACAAGGAACCGGACCAGTGAATCTGATCCAGCAAATCGAAGCCGAAGAAATCGGCAAGGTAACGAAAGATATCCCTGATTTTCGCGCAGGCGACACCGTTCGTGTCGGCGTGAAAGTTACCGAGGGTAATCGCGAGCGTATTCAGAACTTTGAAGGTGTGTGCATCGCGCGGTCAAACCGCAGCATCAACAGCAACTTCACCGTTCGCAAAATGAGCTTTGGCGAAGGCGTTGAGCGTGTGTTCCCGCTCTATGCGCCGATTGTCGACAGCATCACCGTGGTTCGCCGTGGTGTCGTGCGTCGCGCGAAGCTGTACTATCTGCGTGGCCGCACTGGTAAGCGTGCGCGTATCGCGGAACGTCGCGAGAATTCGCCAAAGGCGTAATCGCACGCTTTTGAAGACGAGATTGTAAGGGCGGTCCTGCGGGGCCGCCCTTTTTCGTTTGGGCACCGGGCTGGGAATCCTTGATTTTGCGGGGCTTGCTTGCGAGGAACCCAACAACGCGGATATCCGTATTCGCAATAAGAACCACGAGAGGTCGATCTTTGACATGCGTTTTGCCTTACTTGCCACCGCTTCGCTCCTTATCGCTCAACCGCTTGCCGCACAGGAGGCCGATGTGACCGAGGCTGGAGAAACCGCAGAGGCTGTCGAAGCCGCCGAGAGCGGCGACCTGACATTCGAGCAAGTGTTCGCTTCGCCCTCGCTTGATGGGGCAAGCCCGCGTCAGGCTAAGCTTTCGCCCGATGGTCGATATCTGACTCTGCTGCGCAATCGCGAGGATGAACGAGAGCGCTACGATCTGTGGGGCTATGATCGCGAGAGCAGCGAGTGGCGGATGCTGGTTGATAGCGAGAAGCTGGGATCAGGCCGCGAGCTTTCCGAAGATGAAAAGATGCAGCGCGAACGGCTGCGCGTCGGAAACTTGCGCGGAATTATCTCCTACCAATGGACCAAGGATGGCGACGGCGTGCTCGTGCCGCTGGATGGCGATTTGTATCTGGCCAAGCTGGATGGTGACATCACACGCCTGACAGACACAGAGGAGAGTGAGCTCAATCCTTCGCTGTCGAGCACCAGCGAATATGTGTCCTTCGTGCGCGAACGACAGCTATGGGTGGGCAAGGTTGGCTCCAAGGCCAAACCGATCACAGCCAAAGAAGAAGACACGATCCGCTGGGGCGAAGCCGAGTTTGTCGCTCAGGAAGAAATGAGCCGCTACACGGGCTATTGGTGGTCACCCGATGACAGCCGCATCGTTGTGCAGCGCACCGATGAAAGCCCGGTCGGCATCGTTACTCGCGCCGCGATTGGCGCGACAGGGACGAAAGTGTTCGATCAACGCTATCCAGTGGCTGGCAGCGATAACGCGTTGGTCGATCTCTACATCATGGACCCGGACGGCAAAAACAGCGTGAAGGTCGATCTGGGCAAAGAGACGGACATCTATGTCGCCCGCGTCGATTGGGCGCCCGATGGCAGCAAGGTCTATGTCCAGCGGCAAAACCGTTCGCAGACGGTCATGGATCTGTTGCAAGTTGACCCAACGACCGGCGCCAGTCGCGAGGTTCTGAAGGAAGAGTCCGCTCTACCGGCATACTGGATCAATATCTCGGACGATTATCGCTTCATCAATGGCGAAAAGCCGCGGATGATTTGGTGGTCAGAACGGGATGGCTACGCGCACCTCTATCTCTATGGCAATGACGGCGGGGAACCCGTTCAGCTGACCAAAGGAGACTGGGTTGTGACCAAGTTGGTCGGTGTCGACGAAGAAGGCGGCAAGATCTATTTCTCTGGCACGAAAGATGGTGTGCTGGAGCAGCACATCTACGCGCTCAATCTGGATGGAAATCTGCGCACGGATGCCGATCTTGCGCCGCGCGGCGTGCCTGTCCGCCTGACAGAAACCGGCTTTACCCATTCCGCCAGCATGGATGGCAAGGGGCAGACGTTGATGATCACGCGGTCTAGCCACAATCAACCGCCACAGACCTATCTTGCGGATACAACGGGCAATCCCCTGGCATGGATAGAGAAGAATGAAGTCGCTGGTGATCACCCTTACGCCAAACATCTCGCCAGCCATCGTCCGGCGCAGTTCGGCACGATCACGGCGGCCGATGGCACCACTGAACTTCACTATAAGATGGTGACGCCCGAATTGGAGCCGGGCAAACAATATCCGGTGTTCTACTACCATTATTCCGGCCCCGGACCGCAGATCGTGACCAAGGGGTGGGATGGCGCTTTGCAGCAGGCAGTGGTGGATGCAGGCTACATCTGGTTTGAGCTCGATAATCGCGGCACAGCCAACCGCGGCGTAGTGTTTGAGCAACCACTGTTCCGCGCGATGGGCGGGGTCGAGGTGGACGATCAGCGCGAGGGTGCAAAATATCTCAAGACGCTCGATTTCGTCGATCCGGACAAGATTGCGATCTATGGCTGGTCCTATGGCGGCTACATGACGCTCAAGCAGTTGCAAGCCGATCCCGGACTGTTCGCAGCGGGCATCTCTGGCGCGCCTGTGACCAAGTGGGAGCTCTACGACACTCATTATACAGAGCGCTATATGGGCGATCCCAATGTTGTGCCCGAGGCGTATGAAAAAGCCAGCGCGATCCCTGATGCGACCAAGATGACTGATCCATTGCTCCTGATCCACGGTATGGCCGACGACAATGTTGTGTTCGAAAACTCGTCGGAACTGATCAGCGTGCTGCAAGAGGCGAACGTGCCGTTCGAGATGATGCTTTATCCTGGCTACACACACCGTGTGGCGGGTGAAAACATCAGTCCGCATTTGTGGAACACGATGTTCAGCTTCCTCAAACGGCACGGTGTCACACCGCCTGAATAGACGAGAATAGGTATGCCCGAGTGAAGCTATTGCCTCATCAAGCGCTTTTATATTGCGCGCGGGGCAGGGGGCGCTATCGCGGGCTAGAAGTCTAATCAGGAGTATTTGAGCAATGGGCTACCGTGTGGCCGTGGTCGGCGCGACAGGCAATGTCGGGCGCGAAATGATGGCGATCCTCGCAGAACGTGAATTCCCGTGCGACGAAGTCGCCGCGGTGGCGAGTTCACGTTCGCAAGGCAGTGAAGTCGAATTCGGCGACACGGGCAAAATGCTCAAATGCAAAAACATCGAACATTTCGATTGGGCCGGTTGGGATATTGCTCTGTTCGCGGCGGGTTCTGGCCCAGCGAAGGAGTACGCGCCCAAGGCTGCCGCTGCTGGTTGCGTGGTGATCGACAACAGCTCTCTTTATCGCATGGATCCGGATGTGCCGCTGATCGTGCCAGAGGTGAACCCTGACGCGATTGATGGCTATTCAAAGAAGAACATCATCGCGAACCCGAACTGCTCAACCGCGCAGTTGGTGGTCGCTCTGAAGCCGATTCACGATGCTGCTGGGATCAAACGCTGTGTGGTCAGCACCTATCAGTCTGTCTCTGGCGCAGGCAAATCGGGCATGGATGAGCTGTTCGAACAAAGTCGCGCGATCTTTGTCGGCGATCCGGTTGAGCCAACGACATTCACCAAGCAAATCGCTTTCAATGTCATTCCGCATATCGATGTGTTCATGGATGATGGCTCCACCAAGGAAGAGTGGAAGATGGTCGTCGAGACAAAGAAAATTCTCGATCCTAAAGTGAAGCTTAACGCGACATGCGTGCGCGTGCCGGTGTTTGTGGGGCATTCGGAATCGGTCAATCTCGAGCTGGAAAAAGAGCTGAGCGCAGAAGACGCCGCCGAAATCCTGCGCGAGGCACCCGGCATCATGCTGGTCGATAAACGCGAAGATGGCGGCTACGTCACTCCAGTTGAATGCGCGGGCGATGGCGCGACCTATATCAGCCGCCTGCGCGATGATCCGACGATTGATAACGGCCTGTCCTTCTGGTGCGTCAGCGACAATCTGCGCAAAGGCGCAGCGCTCAACGCCGTGCAGATTGCAGAGCTGTTGGGGCGGCGACACCTGAAGAAGGGGTGACGGGCAGACGGTTTTGAGGCAGAAAGTCTGCATGACTCTCAAAGCAGACCTCTTCTTCTCTTTTCGCTCGCCCTATTCCTACCTCGCGGTCGGGCGGTTTCGCGCGATGGTGGAAGAGTATGATCTCGA